>NZ_WTKT01000019.1:0-91601 GCF_011378685.1 Pseudoalteromonas sp. C8 | reverse complement strand
CGCTGAGTATTTGAGCTAAACGCTCAAAAACACAACTAAACTACCATTATTAATAGGTTCATAGAGCTATTTGAGATGAAAGTTGTGGCAACTACTAACGGGTAGAGACACATTTCGATCATCGATGCGGAAAAAACAACCAATAGAGCAAGAGTCGTATTCCTATAATCATTTAAATTAATCAAAAGCTGAGAATTAAATTGATCAGCCTATGTTTAATAATAGTTTTACATATTTTAGGAGGAAGTTTACTTAGGCCGTAATGGTTAACTTTACTCTGAGGTTCTTAGTACCGGTATATTTATAAGAGTACGCACGTTATATCTTTTAATCAGCTCTATAACTAGAAACTTCGTTAGGGATTGCTCTAGTTGTAGCTCAATTCGCGGCGGTATTATTAATAGCTGTAAATCACAATATATAGTAGAAATGATCTTTAACTAGAATCTGATAGGCTATTTTGAATGAATGGTAAATAAAGAGTAATTAGATAGAGCTATTAAAGCAGCTGTCAAAACAACTTATCAATTCAGAATCTATGAGTCATTGCCCATAATAGAAGGTAATTACTGGTTCATATAGTTTGACAAATTTTAGGCAAGAAAAAGCCGAGCATAGGCTCGGCTTTTAGGTTTCTTTAAGACTTACTCTGCAGACTGTGCGTCTTCTTGAACTGCTTCGCTAGTCGCTGGGCGACCAACTAGTTCAATATAAGCCATTGGTGCATTATCACCAGTACGGAAGCCACACTTAAGAATACGAGTGTAACCACCTGGACGATCCGCGTTACGTGGACCGATTTCACTGAATAATTTACCAACAACTTCATTATCACGCGTGCGAGCAAACGCTAAACGGCGATTTGCTACACTGTCAGTCTTAGCCAGTGTGATTAAAGGTTCAATTACACGACGTAACTCTTTCGCTTTAGGCAAAGTAGTTTTGATGATTTCATGTTTCACCAAAGAACCTGCCATATTGCTAAACATCGCTTTACGATGGCTACTGTTACGGTTTAATTGACGACCACTCTTACGATGGCGCATGACCCTATCCTTCTAACTAAACTAATATAGTGATTTAGATTATTCAGCTAAACTTGCAGGTGGCCAATTTTCTAGGCGCATGCCCAGAGAAAGTCCACGTGAAGCTAGCACGTCTTTAATTTCAGTTAGAGACTTCTTACCTAAATTAGGTGTTTTAAGAAGCTCAACTTCAGTGCGCTGAACTAAATCACCGATATATTGAATTTGCTCGGCTTTCAAACAATTTGCTGAGCGTACTGTTAATTCAAGGTCATCAACTGGACGAAGTAGAATAGGATCGAATTCTGGCTTCTCTTCTTTCTCTTCTGGCTCAGTTACATCACGTAAATCTACGAATGCATCTAATTGCTCAGCTAAGATAGTAGACGCACGGCGGATCGCTTCTTCTGGATCTAAAGTGCCGTTTGTTTCCATATCAATGATTAACTTGTCTAAATCTGTACGTTGCTCAACTCGAGCTGATTCAACCGAGTACGCAATACGTTCAACTGGGCTAAATGATGCATCAAGCAACAATCTACCAATTGGACGCTCATCGTCATCAGAGGATAAACGACTAGATGCCGGCACATAACCACGACCACGTTCAACACGAATACGCATGCTGATCTCGCTGTTATTTGTAGTTAAATTACAAATAACGTGATCTGGATTAGCAATTGTTACATCGCCATCGTGCTGAATATCAGCCGCAGTAACAGGGCCTACACCAGATTTAGTCAGGGTCAGAAAAACTTCATCTTTGCCTTCTAACGTTACTGCTAAACCTTTAAGGTTTAATAGTATTTCAATGATGTCTTCTTGAACGCCTTCTTTCGCGCTGTACTCATGTAATACACCGTCGATTTCAACTTCAGTTACTGCACATCCAGGCATAGATGAAAGTAATATACGGCGTAAAGCATTACCCAGAGTATGGCCAAAGCCACGCTCTAATGGTTCTAAAACTATTTTAGAACGCGTTGGGTTGATAGCGTCGATGTCGACTAACCTTGGTTTTAGAAATTCTGTAACAGAACCCTGCATTTTATCCTCTCTTAACTCTTAACTTTACTTAGAGTAAAGTTCGACGATTAGTTGTTCATTAATGTCCGCAGACAGGTCTGAACGCTCAGGTAGACGCTTAAAGCTGCCTTCCAATTTCTTACCGTCAACTTCAACCCAAGTCGGCTTTTCACGTTGCTCAGCCAACTCTAGAGCAGCGATGATACGTGCTTGTGTCTTAGACTTCTCACGGATTACAACAGTATCTTCTGGAGTAATTACGTATGAAGGAATGTTCACAACACGACCATTAACTAAAATCGCTTTATGGCTTACTAACTGACGTGCTTCTGCACGTGTGCTAGCAAAACCCATGCGATATACAACATTGTCTAAACGTTGCTCTAAAAGCTGTAACAAGTTTTCACCTGTATTACCTTTAAGGCGAGCAGCTTCTTTGTAGTAGTTACGGAATTGCTTTTCTAATACACCGTATATACGACGTACTTTTTGCTTTTCACGTAATTGTAAACCGTAATCAGATAAACGACCTTTACGGGCGCCGTGCTGACCAGGTGCAGTCTCAAGTTTACACTTAGAGTCGATAGCTCTTACGCCGCTCTTAAGGAACAGGTCAGTACCTTCACGACGACTCAGCTTGAGCTTAGGGCCCAAATATCTTGCCATGTTATTTCTCCTAACCTATTGTTAAACGCGACGTTTCTTCGGTGGACGACAACCATTATGTGGTATAGGCGTCACGTCAGTAATGTTGGTAATACGGTAACCAGCAGCATTCAAAGCACGTACAGCAGATTCACGACCTGGACCTGGACCTTTGATGAAAACTTCTAGATTTTTTAAACCGTATTCTTGAGCAGCAGTACCTGCACGCTCTGCAGCAACCTGAGCAGCAAATGGTGTAGATTTACGTGAACCACGGAAACCTGAACCACCGGCAGTAGCCCATGATAGTGCATTACCTTGACGGTCGGTAATCGTTACAATAGTGTTGTTGAAAGACGCATGAACATGAGCCATACCATCAGCAACTTGTTTTTTAACCTTTTTACGACGAATTGGTGTCTTAGCCATAATACTATCCCCTTATCGCTTAATAGGCTTACGAGGACCCTTGCGGGTGCGCGCGTTAGTCTTAGTTCTTTGACCACGTAGTGGTAAAGAGCGACGGTGACGTAGGCCACGATAACAACCAAGGTCCATAAGGCGCTTGATATTTAAAGTAACTTCACGACGAAGATCACCTTCAACAGTGTACTTGCCAACTGCATCACGCAGTACGTCAAGAATTTCGTCTGAAAGTTCACCGATTTTTGTGGTTTCGGCGATACCAGTCGCTACTAAGATAGCCTTAGAGCGAGTCTTACCTATGCCATAAATAGCTGTTAAACCAATAACTGCATGTTTATGATCAGGGACGTTAATGCCAGCAATACGGGCCACTAACACATCTCCTATATTCGAATTTGGTAATCATCTGTTTGAAAAGCCCGTAAGGATACTCAAACGAAGACCAAATTACTACTAAAAACACAGGCCGAGAAAACTCAGCCTGCACGCTGTTTACTTAACCTTGCCTTTGCTTATGCTTAGGCTCACTGCAAATTACGCGTACTACACCAGCACGTTTAATAACTTTACAGTTACGGCATATTTTCTTAACGGAAGCACGTACTTTCATTGCTCAACTCCGTAAACTGACCTTATCGACCGTAGCCTTTAAGGTTCGCTTTTTTCAGCACAGAATCATACTGATGAGACATCAGGTGAGTCTGTACTTGTGCCATAAAGTCCATGATCACTACAACGATAATCAAAACTGATGTACCGCCGAAGTAGAATGGCGTTTGCCACGCCATCGTCATGAATTCAGGCACCAGACAGATAAAGGTTATATACAAAGCACCTGCCAATGTCAGGCGTGTCATCACTTTATCAATGTATTTAGATGTCTGCTCACCTGGACGAATACCTGGGATAAATGCGCCAGATTTCTTAAGGTTATCTGCTGTTTCACGTGGGTTAAAAACCAACGCTGTGTAGAAAAAGCAGAAGAAGATAATAGCCGCAGCTAAAACAAGTGAGTACAACGGTTGACCTGGGGTCAACGTAGTAGCAACAGCTTGTAATACATCAGCGACTGGACCTTCACCTTGGCCGAACCAGCTAGCAATTGTACCAGGGAACAGAATTATACTGCTAGCGAAGATTGGTGGAATAACACCCGCCATATTTACTTTTAGTGGTAAATGCGTGCTTTGAGCAGCAAATACTTGACGACCTTGTTGGCGTTTAGCGTAGTTAACAACAATACGACGTTGTCCACGTTCGAAAAACACTACAAGATAAGTAACAGCGAATACGATTACCGCAACCATCAACAGTACAAAAACATTCAAATCACCTTGGCGCGCCATTTCGACTGTCGAACCAATAGCAGACGGCAAGTTAGCTACAATACCAACAAATATTAGAACAGAGATACCGTTACCGATACCGCGCTCTGTTATTTGTTCACCCAACCACATAAGGAACATAGTACCAGTTACTAAACTCACCACTGCGGTGAAATAGAAACCCATACCAGGGTTAACAACTAACCCCTCCATCATGCCCGGTAAGCTAGAAGCAATACCGATTGATTGAATAGTAGCTAGCACAAGCGTGCCATAGCGTGTGTACTGGCTAATTTTTTTACGCCCTTGCTCACCTTCTTTCTTAAGCTCTATAAACGGAGGATACATATGCGTTAATAGTTGCGTAATAATCGAAGCCGAGATATACGGCATAATACCCAGTGCTAACACTGAAGCTCGCTCAAGTGCACCACCACTGAACATGTTGAACATCTCAACAATGGTGCCCTTTTGTTGCTCGAAGAAATCGGCAAGTACAGCGGCGTCAATCCCAGGGATCGGCACAAATGAACCTAGACGGTAAATTATGATAGCACCCAATACGAAGAGTAATCGGCGCTTCAATTCCGAAAGTCCACCTTGTGCACTTTTTGTATCTTGACCTGGTTTAGCCATTAGTACTTCCTTAGTCTTCTACCTTGCCTCCGGCAGCTTCAATAGCTTCGCGAGCACCTTTAGAGGCTTTAAGGCCTTTAACGGTAACAGCGCGTGAAACTTCGCCAGATTTAACAACTTTAACGAAAAGAACGTTCTTTTTAACTAGACCAGCTGCTTGTAACGCGCTTAGGTCTACCACATCGCCTTCTACTTTAGCGATTTCAAAAAGGTTTATTTCTGCAGATACTAAAGATTTGCGAGAAGTAAAACCAAATTTAGGTAGACGACGTTGCATAGGCATTTGACCGCCTTCAAAACCAACGCGTACTTTGCCGCCAGAACGTGATTTTTGACCTTTGTGACCACGGCCGCCAGTCTTACCTAGACCAGAACCGATACCACGACCAACACGTTTTGGAGCAGTTTTTGAACCTGCAGCAGGTGAAAGTGTATTCAAATGCATCGAATTAACCCTCTACCTTAACCATGTAAGAAACCTTGTTTATCATACCACGTACACATGCTGTGTCTTCTAACTCAACAGTGTGGTTGATACGACGTAAACCAAGACCGCGTAATGTAGCTTTATGTTTCGGTAAACGACCGATAGAGCTTTTTACTTGTGTTACTTTTACAGTTTGATTTGCCATGGTTACCCCAGTATTTCGTCTACGCGAAGGCCACGTTTAGCAGCGATTGACTGTGGAGAATTCATATTCTCAAGAGCCGAAATCGTTGCACGTACCACGTTGATCGGGTTAGTAGAACCGTAACATTTAGAAAGTACGTTCTGCACACCAGTAACTTCTAGTACTGCACGCATAGCACCACCTGCAATGATACCAGTACCTTCAGATGCTGGTTTCATGAACACTAGTGAGCCAGCATGACGTCCCTTAACAGGATGCTGTAATGTGTTGCCATTTAGGTCTACGTTGATCATGTTACGACGTGCTTTTTCCATTGCTTTTTGAATAGCAGCTGGAACTTCACGTGCTTTACCATAACCGAAACCTACTTTACCTGCGCCATCACCAACTACAGTTAGTGCAGTAAAGCTAAAGATACGACCACCTTTAACTACTTTAGACACACGGTTCACCGCGATTAGCTTTTCAGCTAGATCAGGCTGTTGTTGCTTTGCTTCTACGTTAGCCATAGTCTACTCCTAGAATTGCAAACCGGCTTCACGCGCAGCATCAGCTAGCGCCTTCACACGGCCGTGATATTTAAAGCCACTGCGATCAAAAGCAATCTTTTCGATGCCTTTGTCAGCCGCACGTTCAGCAACCGCTTTGCCAACTGCTTGCGCAGCTTCAACGTTACCGGTGCCTTTAACTGTTTCGCTAATAGCCTTTTCAACAGTAGAAGCAGCAGCCAGTACATTACCCTCAGCATTTACTACTTGAGCGTATATGTGACGTGGCGTGCGGTGGATAACAAGACGCGTTGTGCCTTGTTCAATATAATTTCTACGAGTGCGTTTAGCACGACGTAGACGAGCTGTTTTTTTATCCATCGTCTTACCTTACTTCTTCTTAGCCTCTTTACGGCGTACATTCTCATCTGAATAACGAACACCCTTACCTTTATAAGGCTCAGGTTTACGGTATGCACGAATGTTAGCAGCTGTTTGACCAACTAACTGCTTATCTACGCCCTTAACTAGAACTTCTGTTTGGCTTGGAGTTTCAATCGTAATTCCTTCAGGAACTGCGAAATTAACTGGGTGTGAGAAGCCAAGAGTTAAATCTAATGTTTTACCCTTAGCTGCAGCACGGTAACCCACGCCTACTAACTGAAGTTTCTTCTCGTAACCTTCATGCGTACCAACAACCATGTTGTTGATTAGAGCGCGAGCAGTACCTGCTTGAGCCCATGCATTAGCTACGCCATCACGAGGTAAAGTAGTAATAACGTTGTCATTAACTTGTACTTCAACAGCGTTGTTGATAGTACGAGTAAGTTCACCGTTTTTGCCTTTAACTGTGATTTCCTGGCCTTTTAATGTAACTTCTACACCGGCAGGAACAGTAATTGGTGCCTTTGCTATGCGAGACATAGTTCCCCTCCGATTAAGCTACAAAACCAATGATTTCACCACCAACACCAGCACTACGTGCTGTGCGGTCTGTCATTAGGCCTTTAGAAGTTGATACGATAGCGATACCAAGACCACCCATTACCTTAGGTAATTGGTCACGTTTCTTATAGATACGTAGACCAGGGCGACTTACACGCTGGATATTTTCAATTACAGCTTTGCCTTCGAAGTACTTCAACTCGATAGAAAGCTCAGGTTTAGTTTCACCGTTAACGGCGAAATCTACGATATAACCTTCGTCTTTTAGTACTTTAGCTAATGCTACTTTCAGCTTTGAAGTTGGCATCGTTACAGATACTTTCTTCGCTGATTGACCGTTACGAATTCGTGTAAACAAATCCGCGATAGGATCTTGCAAGCTCATAGTCTTACTCCCATGATTCTATTACCAGCTAGCCTTTTTAAGGCCAGGAATTTCACCGCGCATAGCTGCTTCGCGAACTTTAATACGGCTCATGCCGAATTTGCGAAGGAAACCATGTGGGCGGCCCGTAATGTTACAACGATTACGTTGACGTGCAGGGCTAGAATCACGAGGTAAAGCTTGTAGCTTAAGTACCGCGTCCCAACGATCATCTTCAGATGTATTAACATCACTGATGATAGCTTTTAGTGCCGCGCGCTTTTCAGCGAACTGAGCAACTAGTTTTGTGCGCTTTGCTTCGCGCGCTTTCATAGAATTCTTTGCCATAACCCTACCCTTATTTCTTAAATGGGAAGTTAAACGCTTCTAACAACGCACGGCCTTCCTCATCAGATTTCGCAGAAGTAGTGATAGTAATATCCATACCGCGTACACGGTCTACTTTATCGTAATCGATTTCTGGGAAGATGATTTGTTCACGTACGCCCATGCTGTAGTTGCCACGTCCATCAAAAGACTTAGCACTTACGCCACGGAAGTCACGAATACGTGGGATAGCGATTGATACCAAACGCTCAAAAAAGTCCCACATACGCTCGCCGCGTAGGGTTACTTTACAACCAATCGGGTAACCTTCACGCACTTTGAAGCCAGCAACAGATTTGCGTGCTTTAGTGATTAGAGGTTTCTGACCAGAGATTGCTGCTAGATCCGCTACTGCGTTATCTAAAATCTTCTTGTCAGCTAGGGCTTCGCCCACGCCCATATTCAATGTGATCTTTTCGATCTGAGGGACTTGCATGACAGAGCTGAAACCAAACTTCTCTTGAAGTTCCGCAACTACTTTGTCTTTATATACTTCATGCAGTTTCGCCATCATTCTACTCCAACTATTAGATAGTTTTACCAGTAGATTTAAAGATACGTAATTTCTTACCATCTTCAATCTTGAAACCTACACGATCAGCTTTACTCGTTTCCGAGTTGAAGATCGCAACGTTTGATGCATCCATAGATGCTTCTTTCTCAACAATGCCGCCAGCTTGGTTCAATTGTGGAACCGGCTTTTGGTGTTTCTTGATCAAGTTTATGCCTTCGACAAAGATTCGACCAGATTCAGTAACAACTGAAAGCACTTTTCCGCGCTTACCTTTGTCTTTACCTGCTAGTACGATTACTTCGTCATCACGACGTATTTTTGCTGCCATGATTGGCTCCTTACAGTACTTCTGGGGCTAGTGAAACGATTTTCATGAACTTATCATTACGAAGTTCGCGAGTCACAGGGCCGAAAATACGTGTACCAATTGGCTGCAAGTTATCATTTAAGATAACAGCCGCGTTGCTGTCAAAACGGATCAAAGAACCATCTGGACGGCGAACACCTTTTCTGGTACGCACAACTACCGCGTTTTTAACATCACCTTTCTTCACTTTACCGCGAGGAATAGCTTCTTTTACAGAAACTTTAATGATGTCGCCAATCGCTGCGTAGCGACGGTGTGAACCACCAAGGACTTTTATACACTGCACTTTGCGAGCGCCGCTGTTATCAGCAACTTCCAGCTGAGTTTGCATTTGGATCATGTTAATGACCTCCGGTGTAGTAATTACAACGTGTCTAAAATTCGTTTAAAAATCAGACATTTCGATTAAATCCCAATCAAAAAACAAACGAGTTGTCTCTTAAGGGCGGGCAATTGTACCAGCATTGAGGGGGTAGTGATAGGTTATTTTTTAATTAATTTAGAGCGTATGGTTATTAAAGTTGAGTAATTACGGCTATGTAGCTATTTTACAGATGGTTACAAAACAAACAAGGCACTATATAAGTGCCTTGTTTGTTTTAACTATAGATGATTAACCGAATAAACCTTTTAATTTATCTTTAATCTTATCCTTTGCTTTGTCTTTGGCTTTTTCTTTTGCCTCATCAACCTTCTGCTTAGCTTCATCTTTAAGCGCATTGCCTACATCAAGCTTTATACCAACATCGTGGAAAGGCCCTTTTATACGTAGTGGTATTTTAAAACCAGTGCTGTCATCAGTGGTCCCCTGTCCTTCGATTGATCCAACTATGCCTGTAACCAAACGGTAATTAACTGTTGTTTGCGGTAAATCAACATCGCCTTCACCTGATATTCTAACGAGTGGGCTAATAAGTGATAAATCAGTATTTTTACCAACACCATTAGTAAAGTTAAAACTTCCCGTTAGTGCAGAGAAATCTGTTTGCTCTGATTCTTCAAACCCGGTATCCAACCCTTCAGACGCAGCACCAAAGTTTCCTGAAATGAGTTCCTTACCTTTACGAACCATCTCAGCTATATTCGCACCTTTTACAGCTCCATCAGCAAACTCAAATCCAAGTTTTCCGTTAAGCGCACCAATAAACGACTTTTGACTTTGGCCAGTTGTGTTTAGGTTCCAATTTAAAGACCCCTTACCCATTAGCTTGTCAAAACCTGCCGCATCAGTTAATAAAGGCTGTGCATCTATACCAGCTAAGTCAAAGTTAGTTGATATTTTATAAGGTACTTGTTGTGCGTTTACATTGATAACGCCTTTACCTGACCCTTCATAAGCAGAAAAGCTATCTAGGCTTAGTTTTGCAATGCTATTTTTTAAAGCAACAGTAAATTGATTTGCGCCCAACTTAATATCGTTAGCTTTTAATCCACTTGAACGAATAACTACATTCGCATCTAGTGAATTTAACGCACTTAGATCAATTTTAGTGTCATCCCATACTATTGGCTCTGCAGGTTTATCATTTTGCTCTACTGGCTCTTCTTGTTTTGCTACTGCTTCAGGTAGGTACGGGTTTAAATCAAGCATACCTAAATCAATATCAGCATTTACAGCTAAACGCTTACCTAGGTTAAGCTCGCTCTTACCTTTTATTTCCAATGCGTCTAACGTCGCAACTAAATCTTCTAAATTAAATTTCTCACCTGCTAGGTGCATTTTACCGTTTACACTAAATGCGTTAAAAGCATTGTCTTTAGCGTTTAACTCTACACCTTGCCATTTCGCAATACTTTTAACTGACTCACCACTTAGTGCTAACTGACCTTTAATATCTTGGCCTTGCTTAGCTATACTCCCTTCGAACGTTAAATCAACTAAACGAGAATCTAAGGTTTGTTTAACATTAAAAGTAGCACCTTCGATTGCTTTAGCAGGAGTATCTAATTTTATATCAAGCTCAAAACGCTCTTGCATATAAGTAATACCCCCTTTTACTTCTAATGTTTTACGAAGTGATGGAAGTAAAATAGCGAGTTCTAAATCACTAATTTGTTGCTTAGTACCTGTTAGACCATCTAGATAAGTAAATGTGCCGCCATAAATAGCAACCTCACCTAACTCAATATCAAAGTTATCTGGAAGCTTTATCGCTTCACCTGATTGGCTTTGCTCTTTAGGTTGCTCTGCAACTGCATCAAACAACTGCCAATTAGCTTTACCATTTTTGTCGGTTTCTAATAGGATATTTGGTTCGTTTATCACAAACTTATCTAATTTAAATTCACCACCAAATAATGAAAACCAAGGTATGTGTACAGCAAGCTGTTTCATACTCGCCATCTCGGCGCGCGAACCTGATTCCATATTTGCAAAATGCACGTCGTTAAGTTCTAACTTTAATGCAGGGAATACGCTAAGTGTTTTATCACCTTTAATAGTAAGAGTGCGCCCAGTTGTTTGTTCTACCTGCTGAGACACTTTATTAAAAATAGTATCAGTAGGGATTAAAAACGGTGCGGCAACAATTAGTGCTATACATAGTAAAAGTATTACACCTACAATTTTAAGTAAGGTTTTCATGATCGTCCTTTCAAACGTGCAAATAATGTTCTTATCATAGCGAGTGTTAGCCTTAAAATCATTGTCGTTCTGATAAAAAAGCTTTTTATTAGATATTACATTCTTATCCTGAATCAGCCCTGAAACATTTTGATACCTTTAGGTTACAAATAAATATTGACCCAATGAAACCTTAAGGTTGCATTGATACCTACAGGTTACATATTGTAAAAATTTTAAAAGGAAATGAGCTATGTCTAATTACGATATTAAAAGTGAAGAAAAATTTATGGGTCAAAATGCATGGTTTTCATTATTCATGGGTATTACTTTATTAATCATTAGTGTTTACTCAATGCTTAATCAAACATCAGCCCCACTATTGTTTTTAGGAACTGCTGCTTTTTTAGGTTCATTCTTTATGTTTGTGATCAGAGGCGGGTTTACATGGAGAATGAAATACCACCTTACATATAAAGATGAATATTTAAATACCATCGACACTATTGCCTATAAACATGTTGTGCTTGGCTTACTTTTTAGTATGGGTGGCGTGTACTTACTCTCCGATACTCTTGCTTTAGAAGTATCTCACAGCATGATGGCTACATTTTACCTTGCTGTAATGAGTTTAATATACGGCGTATCAATTCTTTGGCAAAGCAAAGATTAGGAGCAAAAGTGCAAAATAAAATTGCAAAATACCGCAAAGAAGCAGGCCTTTCGCAACAAGACTTGGCTGATCTAATTGCGGTTTCACGTAAGACTATTAGTACAGTAGAAACGGCACGATTTACCCCTTCGGTAATAATTGCTCTAAAAATAGCAAAGCATTTTAATACCTCAGTTGAAAGTCTCTTTGTACTGGATGAAAATGATTGATACATGTTAAAGCATTAGTCTCATTTTATTAGCAAAAATACCGATTTAGTCACTTCAATTACAACGTATGGAGGACAGCGCTGTTGTTATTAGCGTAATTGCGCTAAAATAGACCAGCAAAAAAATATATATCTAAACCGGAGATTCTACAAGGCATGAAAAAACTGCTAATTTCACCGTCAAAAATGACGCTAGGCGAACAAGAAAATCAAATCTATCAGAACATTCTGAAGCAATCTTCAGAGTTAAGCCTTAACCTTATGGCCGTGAAAGTAGAAAACCACCCTGATGATTTTTTACCTTGGTGTTACGAATTGCTAAGTGCAAGCAGAGATCGTATGAACTACGATTTGCTAGAGCCACAGCAGTTACCAGTACTTAAGAAGCTACACGATCAGCTTATTTCAGCTATCAGCTTTTTACAGGTTAAAACTTTACGTATTGCTCCGTGGCCTGTTGTAAGTGTATTTGTAGAACAACACAAAGACGTTATTGCACTTGATGAACAGCTTCGTTTGGTAGACTACATCAAAAGCATTCGTGAACAGTCTCTTAAAGATATGATTCCTGAAGATTTACTTGCGTTTAGCGGTAAGCACATGGCATCACTTGATCCAAGCACATACAACTTTGACGTTGAATGGTTTGCATCTACAAAGAGTGCAAAGAGCTTCCATCAAATGCTTGGTGATTTACCAGGTGCTTTTGACGATGCACTAGTAAATATTCCACTTGAAGGTGATATTACTCAATACGAATATCAACAATTTGTTGCTGCTTATTCAAAAATATTCACCGACAACAACGAAAAACCAACACTTGCGCCTGCAACACGACTGCTTGCAATGCGTCGCCCTGATTTATTTACTCCGATTACAAATAATCGATTAGATGCATTATGTGGTGCCCTTGGTGTTTCTAAACTTAAAAATAGTGATTTTGAGCGTTACTGGCAAGATATCGTAAAAGGTATTCAAGCTATGTCATGGTATAAAATGGCTAAACCTAGTAACGAGTTAGAAGAACAATTGGTTGCTATTAAAGCATTAATTCCATGTTTCTTTCACTACGCTGATGCTAAAACACCAGATAACTCTAACTACATTAAACTGCTAACCAAGCCTAAACGTACTACAACTACAACAGGTAAAACTCAGCGTAGAGGTAAAGAGTCTGCAGAAATATTAGTAGACCGTGCTCTTGCTGCTGACGATATTCCTGAACACATTCGCAGTAAACGTGATTCAATTGTGAGTGAAGTACAAAAAGGTCGCAGCGTAAACGAAACAATTAGCCTTATGCGCACTATATTCGGTTAAAATCTTCTAATTTAGCCGTACTTTTATGGTGCGGCTAGGTTAATTTATGCACCAGCAATGTGCGCAACATCTTCCTTCATGTTATATCCCCATCCTATTCATAAAATTCAAGCTCATGTTTTTAATAAATAAAAAATAATTTTTAATAAAAAATAATGAAGCTGGCACATACAGTGCAATTATCCCGTTAGTTAAACAATAAAAAGCCGTCAGCCTAAAGGTTCCGAATACATAATAAAAACCTTGGCGAGCAAAAATCATATAACGGGAAATGGACATGCTAAAACTAAAAAAAACCATCGCTATAAGTGCTATAGCATTAATGGGCGCAACATCTTTAACGTCAACAGCCGTACATGCTGAAGTAACAGCAAACGCAGCGGCAACATCAAACTACTTATGGCGTGGTCAAGAGCAAACTGGGGGCGATGCAGCTATTTCAGGCGGTATTGATTACGCCAATGAATCGGGCTTTTATGCAGGTACTTGGGCTTCAAATGCATCGTGGGCAGATGAAATGACCTATGAGCTTGATTTATACGCAGGCTTTGGTGGCGACATTAACGAAAGCGTTAGCTACGATGTTGGCTATATTTATTACGCTTACCCAGATGCCGCTTCTGAGGCTGACGCAGATTTCTCTGAAATTTACGGTAGCATCAGTGTTGAAGGCTTTACATTTGGTGCTTCAGTACTTGCAACATCAGCTGCAAGTGGTGATGGTACAGACTTTGGTGATTCACTTTACCTAACAGCTGATTACGGTTTTGCTGTTGGCAGTAACGGCACTGAAATGGCACTTCACTTAGGCCATTACTCTGGTGACTTTATTGGCGATGATAATATCTTAGATTACGGTGTATCAATTTCGAAAGACGGTTTTACTTTTGGTTTGTCTGATACAGATATGGATGATTCAGATATTAAAGCTTACGTTGCTTATTCTGTAGACTTTAATTTATAAGAAAGAATGTGTTACTTGCTGCAACACGAAGGGCCTTTTGGCCCTTTTCTCGTTTTTGAACAAGCCCCCTCACATCTGTTAACAAACCGTTACAATTGAATAAAAACAATACATACTTTTTCCTTTATTCTATTACTTAGTCACTGGGCATTTATAACTGCCTAGCCATAAAATAGGTATAAAGGAATAATAATGAAATCACCTAACGCGTTTAGCGCCCTACTCGATATTTATATAAATCCTAGTAAAGCTTTCAATGGTGTTGAACACGCCAAAGGTTGGTCATGGTTAGCATTTATATGTATTACCCTTGCTAGTATCGCTAGTGTTTATATTTTTTACTCTAGTGTTGATATGCAGTTTTTGATTAATGAGCAAGTAGCAGCATCAAGTATAGATGCAACAATTGGCGAGCAAAAAGCAATTCGTCAAAGTATAGAGCTAAATGCAGAAAACCAAATTTGGTTTGCTCTGTTTGGCGGCGTAATTGCGCTGGCTATCATGAATGCACTCATGGCACTTTATTATATGCTTGTGGCTAAACAAGATCCTGAATCAGAACATAGCTACGGAGCTTGGTATGGATTCTCTACCTGGACAATGATGCCAGTTGTTATTTCAAGCCTAGGCACAATTGCTCTTGTACTAAGTGCAAGTACAGATCAAATATCTCAACAAGCCGTATTTAGCTACGCATCTATTAACCAATTAATAATAGGACTTGAAATTGGCCATCCTTTTTATAGCTTATTAGAATCAATAAATTTATTTAGCTTTTGGAGCATTGCGCTGGGAATGATCGGCTTAAAATGCTGGACTAATTTTTCAACTAACAAAGCACTCCTATTCTCTGCACTTCCTTCAATCATTATTTTTGGTATTTGGGCAGTCATTGCAGCAATGTAACCACTAGATGGGGGTATGTATTGCCTCCGTATTACTTAATTCACGGATAGATAAAAATGAAAAAAGCAATAATCATCACACTCGCTGTAGGCGCATTTATAGCCCTAATTGTGTCAAAGCAAATCTCTGGCGATGAAAAACAAGCCGAAGTAAATATTGCTCAAGTAGAGCTTGGCGACATTGCTGACTCAATAATGGCTTCAGGTAATTTAGTTTTTAATACACAAGTGCAATTACGCTCTGAAGTGACAGGCCGAGTAGATAAAATATTTGTTCAAGAAGGCCAAGGAGTTAAACAAGGTGACATGTTAATGCGCCTTGATACAACCGCTTTTGAATCTGAAGTTACCCGTAGTAAAGCAATCCTTCGCGCCACAGAAATTGAAATTAAACATAGTAGAACACGCCTTGCTAACCTAGAGCGCCAACTTAAAAGACAAAAAGACTTATATGATGTCGGTTTAGGTAATCAAGAGAGCTACGAGAATATTGAAAGCGCACGCGATCTAGCTAAAATCGATATTGAATCACGAATAGAGTCGTACAACCAAGCACAAGCGTCACTACAAATTGCGCAAGATCGCTTAAGTAAAAGTGTATTTAGAGCGCCAATGAGCGGCTTGCTTGCATCTGTAAATATTAAAGAAGGTGAAACCGTTATAGCCGGTACTACTAATATTATTGGTTCTGATTTGATGTTAGTAGCCGATCCTAGCGCTATTTTAGCCGAGCTGCGTGTTGATGAAACCGACATTGCGAGTATTAAGCTTAACCAAAAAGCGAATATTTATGCGGCCGCATACCCTAATAAACCATTTAGCGGCACAGTAATCAATATTGGTACTTCAGCTAAAAACCAAGCCGGCTCTCAAGGTTTATCATTTAAAGTAAAAGTATTACTCGATACTACTGAGCGCCAGCTATATGCAGGAATGAGTTGTAGAGCAGAGATCGCAACAAGCATTGCCGAAAACGGTTTAAAACTTCCAATAGAAGCAATCCAAAAAGAGGAAGATAAAACATTTGTATGGCGACTAAATATTGACAACACAGTTAGCAAAATTGCCGTAACTGTTGGAATATCATCTGATATAGAGCAAGCAATTACTGACGGCTTAAATGAGGGCGACAAAATAGTTATTGGCCCTGCGCGCCCAGTAAGTCTTCTGACTGAAGGTGATGTGGTAAAACTTAAATCAGATGCAGACAAGGAAGAAGCCTAATGTCTGCGGTAATCAAGCTAGAGCATATTAATAAACAATACAAAATGGGCTCAGAGGTATTTAAGGCACTTGATGATGTAAACGTACATATAATGCAAAACGAATACGTGGCGATTATAGGACCTTCTGGTTCAGGCAAGTCGACCTTAATGAACTTACTAGGCTGTTTAGATACACCCAGCAGTGGCGAATACTACTTAAAAGATAAACTAGTAAAAAGTATGACCGAGACAGAGCTTGCTCATCAGCGTAATGAAAGTGTCGGGTTTATATTTCAAAGCTTTAATTTAATACCACGTGCAACCGCACTAGAAAATGTAATGCAGCCTTTAGTATATCGCTTTATTCCTAGTAAACAACGCAAGCAACAAGCTCTAGAAGCACTAAAGCGGGTAGGTCTCGGTGATAAAGTTAATCATTTATCTAGCCAGCTATCGGGCGGGCAACGTCAACGTGTTGCTATTGCCCGCGCTTTAGTCACAAAACCACATATATTATTAGGAGATGAACCCACAGGTAATCTTGATAGTAAAACGACCCGCGAAATTATGGATTTGTTTGATGAGCTGCATAACGAAGGTCACACTATTATTTTAGTAACACATGAGCAAGAAATTGCCGATCATTGCCAACGCGTAATTCGTTTAGTCGACGGTAAAGTGGTAAGTGATGTAACTAAAGATGAAGGAATCAAGCAGCATGTTTAAATCAGCTCTTGCGATAATGGAAGGCACTAAAGCCGCTTTTTCAGCTATTAAAGCTAATGCAATGCGCAGCGCACTGACCTGTTTGGGCATTATTATTGGTGTTGCCGCCGTAGTTACTGTAGTTGCAGTAATGCAGGGTTTTACAAAGCAAATAAATGATCAATTTGCTGATATGTCGCCAGATGTAACAACAATAAAGCCTTACACCAGTATTGAACTCGAAATGGTTGGTAAAAATGCCAAGCTTACCTACGACGATTTTTTAGCTTTAAAGTCGCGTATAAAAGAAGCTGAAACGCTAACTGCCCTAATGTTTACCTGGCGTTTTTCGGGAGGGGCTGAGTATGGAAATAAAAGCCATTCATCGCGTGTAATTGGTACTGAGCAAGACTATCAAAAAGCGTATCGTACTTACCCTGAACTTGGCCGCTTTATTCGTGCCGAAGATGATGATAAACGTAGAAGAGTCGCATTTATCGGCCCTTCAATCATAGAAAAGCTAAACCTTCCTGAAAACCCAGTAGGTGAATATATAAAACTAGGTGGTGAATGGTTTAGGATTATTGGTGTTGCTGAAAAACAAGGTAGCTTATTTGGCTTTGACCAAGACGATTACATTAATATTCCAATTAGTACTATGAGTGCTTTAGAAGGCGGAAGTACACAAACTAATGTGCAAATTATGTTTAGGTTAAATGAAGGTACTAACGAAGAACAAGTGCTTGCAAAAATAACCCGTGTATTACGCCAACTACATAAACTAAAAGAGAAAGATGAAAACGACTTTGAATTTGAAACCGCTGAAAAATCTCGTGCCCAAATAGATAAATTTACCAGCAGTGCTACCGCTATTACTGCAGGTATTGTTGGCATTAGCTTACTCGTTGGCGGTATTGGTGTTATGAATATAATGCTCGTGTCGGTAACTGAACGCACACGCGTTATTGGTACATTAAAAGCACTAGGCGCAACGCCTGGCTTTATTATGCTGCAGTTTTTAGTTGAAGCCGTTGTGCTTTCACTCTTTGGTGGCTTAATAGGACTCATTATAGGGTATGGCGCCGCAGGGCTAATTTCATTCTTAGTCCCGAGTATGCCTGATGCATATATACCAGCATGGGCTGTAATACTATCGTTCGGATTTACATCAATGATTGGAATTATATTTGGTTTAGCCCCCGCAATTAAAGCAGCAAGACTAAACCCTATAGATGCACTACGTTACGAGTGATAGTGATAATAATTACTCAGCTTTAAATGGTACCTTATTACATTGTACTTCGACTGTTTTAGGGTACCAAGCTGGGCCGATTTGATTCACAACCACCTCAGCTAAACCATTAGTAAACGATTTATACGTATGAACGCTTTGCCACTCCCCTTGTGGGCAATGTGTTGTTAAATCTAACGGCTCTGATCCCTCGTACAACGCAAGTGCAAAATTATGATGCCACTGTGAGCTTTTTAGCGTTTTATTGCTTACTTTGCTCTGTATACCGTTATCAAAGTAAATATTTGTACACCCCGTTAAAATAATCAGTGTGCAACCGGCTGCAAATAGCTTGATGCTCATAATGTCTCCCCTAGTATTTGCTCTTGGCACCACACTTTAATGGTATGGGGCGAGTATATTCCAAGCGTAATTAAACTCAGCGCTCCATCGCTAAACGTTTGTTGTGACTGCATTTGAATAACCGGTGTATTTGAACATATTTGTTTTACGTCTACCCGCTGCTCACCCACTAACCCCCATAAATAAAATGGGCGGCTATCCTCGTAGGTCGCTTTACTTGTAATTTTTGCGATAGCCTGTGGCTGAATGGTTACCGCAGAACAAGCACTGAGGCTTAATGCTATCGCCCCTATAATTAATGGTTTCATACTCTTCCTTATAAACTAAATACCAGTAAGGTAACTTTATAAGAGAACATAAAATATTAGCGTAAAAAGCTGTGGGGAATATGTAGAAACGCTATGAAGTTTTATACAGTTTATTACACATAAAGGCCGCATAAATGCGGCCCTTAAAGTAGTAAACTTAAGTGGTTAGTAAATAAATAGACGTTAGAATTTAGCTAAATTATTTTTACTGTCTTTGTCGACCAGCTTAATGTAAGGATCTACCCCCGCAAATAATGGTTTTTCTTTTACTTTTAGCTCAATAGTATTGGTACCAGACACTATTTGATGCTTTTGCGAGTAAATAACAAAGTCTTCAGCTAGTAAGTTTTCAGGGTCGTCGCTAAATAATGCAATATCAATTAGCTCATCGAGCGGCTGCTCGGTTTCTTCACCTTGTCCATCGGCATGCTGCTTAGTTGCTTCAACGCTCAGTGTTACCGTATAAAAACCTTCGCTATCAACATCATCTGTAACCGACACTTCTTTCATTTCAAGCTCATAAAGCGTTATATATTTAAACTGATCATCAATAAAACGTTGTTCAGCTTGTGTTGCATCTCGCTTTAAATAACTGAGTAAATCAAGTGTGGTTGGGTATGGCGTTGATTGGTATTTAAACTCATTCAAAAATGCTTTAAGTGCGGCATTTAAGCGTTTTTCGCCTAAGCGGTCATACAAAGCCATCATCGCAACTGAGCCTTTATTATAGTGAAGATACAGCTGACCCTGCGTTTTATATAGCGGCATTTCTTCAAAGGCTTCACCTGTACGGCCCATTAAGTATTTATCTAGCTCGTACTTTAAGAATTTACGAAGCTTCTCGGCGCCAAAGCGTTTTCTTAGCACCATTAGCGCACTGTATTGCGAAAGTGTTTCAGAAATAACAGCACTGCCCTCTACATTAGCCCCCGAAACTTGATGCCCCCACCATTGGTGCGCAACTTCATGTGCGGTTACATAGTAAGGTAGGTCAACTTTATTCTCATCTCTTAAGTCTGTAATAAAACCAATACTTTCAGAGTAAGGCACCGTATTGGCAAAACTTTGCGCAAACGAGCGATACTTAGGAAACTCAATAATACGTAACTGCTTATGCTGATACGGGCCAAAGGCTTGTGTGTAGTAATCTATTGAGTCTTGAACTGACTCAATCATGCGGTCAACATTCCATGCATGATCTTTGTGGTAGTACACCTCAATATTTACACCGTTATGCTCAACTTTTTTACTTTCAAGCTCTGCCGAAAGCACAGAGTAAAAATTTATAATTGGAGCATCCATTTCATAAACAAAAGTACGGCGCCCGTCTTTTACACTCTCACTTTTTAAGTAACCTGGTGTAATAGCAAATTGTGACTCATCGGTGGTTACCGTTGCCTTATAGTTTATAAAGCCATTAGCAGGCCCAAACTCATTTTGCGTATAATAGCGGCTGTCTTCTAGTTTATGTGCGCGCTCAAGTTCAGGTAAATCGTGCTTGCGGCGCTCATACTTATCGGCAATTTGAAAATACTTTTGATAACCAAAATTTGGTAATAATTCTCCATTATTTACAAATGTACCGTTGTGCACGAGTTGAGTATCAGATCTTCTATCAACAAAACCGTCGTGTTCACGAGAAACTAAAAGCTCACCTTCGCGTACTTCATTAGGCATTAGCGGTTGTTCAAACTCAAACCATACCATGCCAAAATCGGTTAAACGCTCTACTATTTTTCCGCCCGCCATTTTTACATCCCAGCTTTTAGATTGGCTAGGCTCATTAATTAACACACGGGTTATTGGCTCGTTTGCGGTATTGGTAAACTTAATTTTAGCCACGGCATTTAAAGCACGCTTTTTAGGATAAATATCAATGTTTAAATCAACATCAGTTATTATAGGCAGTGGCAAGTCTTTGTATTGTGAAAACTCTTGCTCATACCTTACTTGTAGCGCTTCGTTATCATCACTTGTTACAAACTCGTTGATTACACGGGTGTTGTAATAAATGTTATAACCCGCGCCCACAAATACCAATAAACTTATAACGGCTGCAATCTGGCCTTTTAAAGACATGTTGTAACGTACTAAAGATAAACGAGTACGCAATGTTTGCGACGGGCCGCGATGCCATAAAGCAAACCCTACAATAGCTAAAAACACACTCAATGCCCCCCAATATAGGGTATACCAATGCGCGCCTTGTAAAAAATGTCCATAACCGTTTATATCTGAATACGGTACGCTACTGCTTTGAGAAAAATGATACATATGATGCTCAAACCCGTAAGAACCCATTACTTTTTGCGCTATGTAATACAAAATAAACAAGCCCATTCCTACATATTTATTCGGGCTAATAATTTGTAAAAAGAAGGCGAGTACCGTCAGCATAATTAACGGTAAAATCGATAAATAAACAATCCTAAATAAATACTGTCCTAGCTCTAAATTAAATTGACCTTTAAATAACTGAACTGTAATTGTGAGTATCATTCCCACTAGAAACAACCCAGAAATAGCGGCGATTAAAGCCAGTATTTTTGACACCCAAAAAACACTGTTATGTACAGGAAAGCTGTCAACAATATCGCCCATGCCACTTTGTCGCTCTCGCCACACAAGCTCAGCACTATAAAAAGCGATAATAACAAACAAAAATAAACCGGAAATACCACTAATAACATTTACCATATTCTGAGTTAAAGGCCAGTTAGTAGTGCCATAAGCACCAATAGGCGCAAACAGAGGGATCATAAGCGTTACAATGCTTACACCCGCTAAAATCATAAAAGGAGCACTAAATATAACTTGTTTAAGTTCAAATATACTGCGCATTATTAGCTGAGATTTAGTACTAACCCCCGCTGATTTATAATTTTTAGCACTGGTGATAAGTGCAGCTTGTTTATTTTGTATAAAAGCAGAGGCTTTAAATTGCTTCTTCTGTTTTTTAGTTACTATGCGGTTGCTTAGCTTTCCAAGGCCAAAAAACATTGCAACACTGATTGCCACCCACAATATACGGTTAACTAAAAGGTCACCTGTGAGCGTTAGCACTTCTGTGTTTTTATCGTTTACAGTCCAATAACGTGTTAAATCAATTAACGAACCAGAGCCAAATGGGTCGGCGTAAACAACAATATTTCTAAATGCTAAATCATCAAAGTAAACGCCGGCAATTTGATAGGCTATAAAAATCACAACTGCTGCTACATACACCGACATCATGGTTTTAAAATAGACCGCTACACTATTAAAAATAGCCGAAAGCACCAGTAAACTTGGCACTGCTAAATAAAGATAAGGCGCAGCGTAGTACATTAGCTTATTAGGACCAATCAATTCGCCATCGAGCCAGCCAACTAATAAACCAAATTGCGACCCTAAAAACACACCCAATGGCACGCTTAAAAATACAATAAGTACAACTAAGTAAGCACCAAAAAAACGCCCTGCTTGATAAGGCACAGGATTAACAGGCTTACTAAATACCAGCTCATCCATTTTGCTTTCACTGTTGCGAATAGCGGAGCTGGCAACAAAATTAACCACTAAAAACATAGCGAGTGTACAAAATGTAACGGTTAAAAGCATAATAGAGAAAGGCGAGTTCATATGAACATTCGCCCCACCTAGCGGAAACTTACTACTGGAGCTTATAAAAAACGCCATAAAAAAGAAGATTAACGACGTCACATAAAACGAAGGCTGGCGCACAAAGTAGCGCAGCTCAAACGCGAGCATATTAAAAAACATAACGCCTCCTTATGCTACTTGGCTGTTACGATGATTAAGCAGAGTAGAAAAATACACATCTTCTAGGTTTGCATTACTTGCTTCAAAGCCCTCAGGTGCTTGCTCTGCTAATACATGTAATATGGTTTGCCCAGCAAATAAGCGTTTTGAAATAACAGGTAATTGTGGCTCCAGCTCTTGCGCTTCTTCTTGGCTCATGGCTTTGCGCCATATTTGGCCTTGGAGTTTATCGGTAAGGGCAATTGGGTTGCCCTCTAATAGTATTTTGCCGCCGGCCAGTACGGCCATGTTTGGGCAAAGCTCTGCTACATCTTCAACGATGTGGGTCGATAATATAACTACTTTTTGCTCGCCTAAGCTTACTAATAAGTTATGGAAACGATTACGTTCCTCTGGGTCTAGCCCCGCTGTTGGCTCATCAACTATTAGTAAATCAGGGTCACCCAGTAATGCCTGTGCAATACCAAAACGCTGGCGCATACCGCCCGAAAAGCCACTTACGGCTTTAGAGCGATGTTGATATAAATTAGTGTGCGCAAGTAATCCTTCAACCGACTCTTTACGCTCTGCTTTATTATGAATACCCTTTAAAACAGCCATATGGTCCAGTAAGTCGTAAGCACTAACACGCGGGTACACACCAAAATCTTGTGGTAAGTAACCTAAGCGTTGGCGCAGTGCCTGTGGGTCTTTAAATACATCAATGCCATCAAAAGTAATTGAACCTGAATCAGCCGACTGCAGTGTTGCAATGGTACGCATAAGCGATGATTTACCTGCGCCATTTGACCCAAGCAATCCAAACATCCCTTTACCGATAGATAAATCAACACCTTGTAGTGCATGTACGCCGTTATCGTAGGTTTTAGATAACCCAGTTATTGATAGCATTTTTACTTCCTTGAATATGAGTAATTATTTTTATAATGTTTTATATCACAAGAAAAACAGGAACATAAGTTACTTGTTAGTTAAATTTGTAACAACAAATAAACATAATTTAAACTCATAACACTTGCCTGCACTGTATTCACTCGGTATAAAAACCACATATACTTTTTATAAGAAGCGAAAAGCCATGCAAGATCACCAAAGCCAGCCGTTAAATGACTTTATAGAATATCCACACGACGAAATGCTAAATCGTGCTAACGAGTTTTTACAAACCAGCCAACGCCGCCATAGCATTCGCAGCTTTAGCGATCGCCCAGTACCAAAAAATATTATTGAAGCATGTATAAAAGCAGCTGGCACAGCACCTAGTGGAGCGAATCATCAGCCTTGGCATTTTGTGGCTATAAACAGTAGCGATGTAAAAAAACAAATAAGAGAAGCCGCCGAAAAGCTAGAGCGTTCTTTTTACGAAGGCAGAGCAGGTGAAGAATGGTTAGATGCGCTAAAGCCGTTAGGTACCGACGCCAATAAACCTTATTTAGAGCATGCACCTTGGCTTATAGCTGTATTTAGTCAAAAAAAGGGCGGTGTAAGCACCGATGATAAAAATACGAATTATTATGTGCATGAGTCTGTTGGTTTAGCTACCGGCTTTTTAATTCAAGCTTTGCACCGCAGTGGTTTGGCAACCCTTACTCATACTCCAAAGCCAATGAGCTTTTTAACCGACATATGTAATCGCGATAGAGATAATGAACGCCCATACATGCTACTTATTGCAGGCTACCCAAGTGATGATGCAACAATACCGGCTCATGCACTGGATAAAAAATCTATCGATGAAATAGCTACGTTTATCTAATAATGTATATTATACCTACTAAAGAACTAGAAAAAGTTATTTAGTAGGTTCTGAATAGTATCAGCTACATAGATTTTCATCTGTGGTTCAATCATTCCTATAGACTTATACATTAATAATAAAGCACAACTCATGATTACTACACCTATTACTTTTTGCTTCTTAAAACCAAAAACTATACGCCAAAAATCATTGTAAAAGCGACTCTCTTTAAATAAGTCACTGCATACAAAGAAAAAACCAAGAAAAACTGATGCCATTATTCCAAAGAAAGATATGGGATGGCTAATTAAAAACTGTATTAACTCGAAATATGTACTCAAAGAATCACGTGAAAGTTCAGTAACTAAATGTTTACCTCCAACCAGTTTATTACTATAAATCATGACCATTGACGAAAAAGCAAAACATAAAGCTAGAAACGATATTGGCAAAGATACAATACTCGGAAGCATTCCAATAAAACTTTTCTTTCTATCTCTCTCTGCTGATATACAACTACTTTTAGCCTCTATCGAACCTGATAAAAACGTATCGTCTTCGGAATGAAAGTTATTAACTGATATTTTCCTCTTAGAAGCAATATTCCTAAAGCTTTTTAGATAGCATAAAATACCTTTCATGCTGTAGAAGTCTTTAATACTATCAGATCTTCTTTTCTTAAGAATTAGACGATATAAAGACTTAAAAACTTTAATTGAGAGCTCTTCATATACTCGATTTAGCTCTCGACCGTCAAATTTAGCTAATGGTAGTAAGTTATCTGTTTTAGAGTCATGATGTTGATGCTGATGACAAACATCTTTTATAAAATAGTAAGTTTGATGGATTGATTCTTCAACGAATTGATTAAAACCATCCTGGACTGAAGAAGTCCACAGAAGGTTTTCACGCTGTATTTTTCGTACATATAAATTACTTAACTCGCAAAAACCGTCTCTATCTATTCTTATTTTTGTGACAACTAATGAACGATCAAGGATAGACTGTATGCCACTTATGTTCATAGACTTCAATAATCTTTGACTACATAGTACTTCTTTACAGTCTTGGCTTGGTAATTTTGCATTGGGCTCTATAATCACATATCCAGTTAAATATGCATTGTACTCAAGCTCATCTGGTTCTAAGTAATAAAAAGAAAACTTAAAATCTCCAGAGTGATAACTTAATTTTTCAATTGTTTTATTAAACTTTGACAGTAACCGAAACGGGGATAGCTTACACTCGAATAAAATTTTTCTTAAGAGGCGAGGTAAAGCGCTATCATTTAACTTACGGTTAGATTGTGAAACTAAACTATGATGAAATTCTTTTGTTTTTTCATAGGGGTATGGCTTTGTACTGGAGCCTATCGTATCAAACGATAAACGACCTCTTAAATTTGGAATCCATCCAATAAACTTCATGAACTAATCCTGAGGATAATAAAAAAGCCACATCATGTGGCTTAAAGAACTTTAATAAATTTAAAGTCATGCAGACTTTATCGCTTCTCTAGAAAGTTGACTACAAGACACTAGCTCTCCATTTCTCAGATCTATAGTAAAGCCTTTTGAGATATCTTCAGGAGAACTAGCAAAGGCATGATTTATATCGCCTTGGAGTGCGTTTCTTACACTACCCGTTAGCTTGTGATTATGCATATACTCACTTTTAGGTTTAATAAAGACCCTAAAGCCTAAAACTAAAAATAGAACTGACAATGATAATAAAACCATACCTAAAATAAGCATATACCGACCCTCAACTAATCCATTAGAGACTGATAATTTGATTGCGCATTTTACACACAACAGAAAAAATATCAAATTTATTAAATTTAACTTATATATAACAATTGCAGTAAATGATCGCTCTGTCAATTATTATTAATTAATATACCACTTCAATTTAAATACAAAATGAATGCAACTTACATAAAAATACTACGAATACTATACAAGGCTACCCAAGTGGTGATGCAACAATACCTGCTCATGCTCTGGATAAAAAATCACTCGATGAAATAGCTACGTTTATTTAGTATTTTCTTGTCGGCAAAACCACTCATATAGCAAAGCAATGATCGACTCAACTTTTGGATCGGTCAATGAGTAATAAATAGTGTGCCCTTCTCTGCGAGTAGCAACCATATCTGCCTTGCGTAAACTTGCTAAATGCTGAGATAACGCTGACTGCGCTAAAGGTACATTTTTATTTAGCTCACCTACACTTTGCTCACCTTGTAATAAACTACATAAAATCATTAAGCGATTTTTGTTAGCCATTAATTTTAAAAACTGTTCGGCTTGCTCTGCGTTGACAGCTAGTTGTTCAATATTCATTTTATTATTTCTCTTTTTGATACCTTTTTAAGTATAGACTTTTATATTAGTAAGTTCTAATATAATTAACATTAGGTTTTACTAATATTAAGATGGCCATGAAACTAGCGATGCCATTTTATTAATCGGCGGAAGTGCTGTAGCAGTATCCGCACTATTAAGTTACTTTATATAAAGTAACTTTCAGTTTTTAACGTTATTTATAAGTATTAACTCAATTCAACCTACTTATACCAAGTAGCACTCATTAATGTCTTTTTTAAGAAAAAGAGGATTTACAAACTAATGCTTACATCAATCCCTGATTTACTAAAAATTATCACACCTAACCAACGCCGTATTGACGCAGCGCAAGCAAAACTCGAGCTTGAAAAAAATAAAGGTTTACTTATTGATGTGCGAGAACCTGCAGAGCACGCGACAAAATCGGCTGCCGGCGCTATAAATATTCCGCGTGGATTACTCGAGATGAAACTAATGGAAATAGAAAAAGACGCAGCTCGCCCTATTTACGTGCACTGCGCAAGTGGTGCACGCGCAACGTTGGGAGCAGAAGCATTAACGCGTGTGGGTTATGAAAACGTAACCGTTATTACCTGTGACGCAAATCAAGTTTGTAGCGTATTTTAAGTATCTACTAAGTACTTATAATTATGCGCCTAACAAAGGTAGGTGTTTAACGCTGTGATAAGTCAGTGCTAATTTAATACACGCTTTAAGTGGGTACTCTGGTAATGGCTTTTCACTATTTAACACTATTGCTCTATTTCCTTCAAAGGTAAGATTATGAGAGTACAACTCTCTAAATGTGCTTACTAGCTTTGATTGGCAATGAAAAAACAAATAACACGATGAGCCCTTAAAGCCTACGCGAATGGGGCTGCCATTTATTGTGTTATAACTTGGCTCTCCCCACCTTAAAGACTCTTCAACAGCTCCTAAGTTTTGCTCTTGTGCTACGGTATAAATTAGCTCTCGTAATTGTATAAGCGTACTTTTAGCTGCCTCAGGATGATTATTAAATATATTTTTTATATCCGTATTCATAAAAACATCCTTATAAGTATTACAAGTTTAAAACAGGTTACTTTTGCTGCCTTTCATCAACTAAAACAAGTAGCATCTGCTCAATATTTTTAACACTATAAGTAAGTGCTCTCAGTAGCTCTTTCTCACTTTGCTCTGTTGCCTGCTGCGACGTTTTACCTTGATTAGCCAATACATCTTTTTGCTCAAGTATCGCCTCTCTAAACTCACTCGCATTAACCACACCAAGCAAAGACACTAAAGCGCCATTTCCTGACTGCCCAGCTGTTTCAAAGCTTAAACGATATAATCCAAAAATTCGCATGAGCGGCCCTTGGCTTAATCCAACATCGGTTATTTTTTCAAGCGGAATAGATTTTTCTTCTTTAAATAATATGCCACGTTTAACTACCAATTTTTGTGGTAATAAGTCAGCCGACATAGCTGCGAGTATTCGCCCGCCCACCAACCATACAATCGCTAAAACAATGGGTAACAACGGAATAGTCACCATCGCTAGTACACTAAAAAAAGCGGCCATTAGCATCCAGTATTGCTGAACCTTCGGGTCGAAAGATGCACTTTTTAAAATATGTTTTGTCATTGTTTTAATCCTTTATCTATATAACTACAAATACACTCTGCAAACTTCAATAATCTCTACTCAATCTTACAAACTAATAACGACTTTTATAGCAAGAGCAATAAACACAACCCCCAGTATTTTATCAAGCCACGGGTTCTGCTTAGTAAAACCAAAGCGATTTTTTGAAACCTCAGTAAGTACTGCAACTAGTAAATACCAACCTGTATCAATTACAAACACGGTTAAGCACATAATAATGCCAATGCTTAAAGTGAGATTTTGCGGGTCTATAAACTGCGAAAACAACGCTAAAAAGAAAATTGCCAATTTAGGGTTTAAAAACGCAATGGCGAATCCATCTTGCAACGCTTTAGTTGCGCTTATCTCACTTTTTTGTACTTGCAGTTCGTCATTATTGGGTTTTGCTAATAGTATTTTTAAACCTAAATAAGCTAAATACCCAGCGCCTAAATATACAAGTACTTG
Organism: Pseudoalteromonas sp. C8; assembly: GCF_011378685.1. Lineage (NCBI taxonomy): Bacteria > Pseudomonadati > Pseudomonadota > Gammaproteobacteria > Alteromonadales > Pseudoalteromonadaceae > Pseudoalteromonas > Pseudoalteromonas sp. C8. The sequence continues at coordinate 62,433 of NZ_WTKT01000019.1, read as the reverse complement.
GTATACCGTTGGAAACTGAGCCATCAATGTCCCCAAACCAAGTAACGAAGCTGCCGCATAAAGCCCAACACCCACGCCATGGCTAAGTGCAGCAAGCATACCGTTTTTCATTCCGCCACTCATTGTATGCTTTAGTACAACTGCAAGGCTTGGGCCTGGCGACATTGCACCCATCATGCATACAACTACTAAACTAAACCACGCTGCTAATGTCATTCTTATCCTTATAGTTCATCGTTTTCTATTAATAATATATAGGCCGTTATTTGGCCTTGAAAAGCAGTCGCGGTATTTATACTTATTACTTTCCAACCTTCTTGATTTAAGTGGTATATGCGCTCATTCAAAGCATCTACATCAATGCCGTTACTAAAAAAACCACGCTTTTTAAATTCTACTATTTTTTGCATTGTTTGTTATCCATTTTATAAGCGGTAGTCAAAGTCGTAATAGTGAATGCCCTGCTCAATGCGTATTTTCATACTGCCAGTTAATCCTTTTAGCTCATTTGAGCCTGAATCAGGAATAACATTTAAAATTAGGCTGTCGTGACCCTTATCCATAGTGCCAAAATGTTGTAATACAAAGCTACCTTGCTTACCCTCAAGCTCACCTATCACTTGTTCTATTGCCACGTAACCCGCACTGCCTTGGGTTGGCGTCATTGCGCTAAGCATCTCGCCTTGGCTTGTAGCATTTAAGTCACCTTTAAATGTTTTATCAATCGACATGCGCCCTAAGGTAATGCCTTGCTGCCCTTTGGCATAACCTTCAATAGGCGCTAAAGCCACTGTAAATTCACCGCTTATTATTTTTGTTGTCATAACAATTCCTTATTGATGATATTTAATACTATTGATTTTTAATCCGATGATGCCATATCTATACCTTAACCTTTAAAAAGAATCCACTATGTCAAAAAACACCTCTGCATCCGAAAAAGCTGCTTTTAGCAGCCTATTACCTGTTTTTGCTTTTATAAAACCTTACAAATGGATGGTAGTAGCTGCGCTAGCCGCGCTATTGGTCACTGCGGGTGTTAACTTATCACTAGGTCAGGGGGTTAAGTTTGTTATTGACCATGGGTTTATTGCAGGCTCTAAAGATCAATTACAGCAAGCGGTGCTGGTACTCATTGGGTTAATCAGCTTATTAGCGATAGGTACTTTTAGCCGTTTTTATTTAATGTCGTGGATTGGCGAGCGGGTAAGTAACGATATTAGAAAAGCAGTGTTTAATCGCATTGTAACGCTACACCCTAGCTACTTTGAAGAAAACCGCAGTGGCGAACTTATGTCGCGTTTAACCACCGACACCACATTACTGCAATCAATTATCGGCTCATCATTTTCTATGGCACTGCGCAGTGTACTTATGTTGATTGGTGGCTTAGCTATGCTGTTGTTTACTAATTTAAAACTTACTTTAGTGGTTGTAGCCTGTGTACCGCTGGTACTTGTTCCTATGATGATATTTGGTCGCAAGGTACGTAAACTAGCAAGCTCTAGCCAAGATGCCATTGCCGACATAAGTACCTATGCCGGAGAAATCATACAGAATATTAAAGTAGTGCAAAGCTATAGCCACGAAGCACAAGAGCAGCATGCCTTTGCGCTTGAGACCGAAAAAGCCTTTAACGTGGCTAAAAAACGCATTAAGCAACGTTCATTTTTAATAGCTGTAGTGATTTTTTTAACCTTTAGTGCCATTAGCGCTATGCTATGGGTAGGTGGCAACGATGTACTTGCAGGCACCATGAGCGGCGGCGAGTTAGGTGCGTTTGTGTTTTACGCTATTATGGTTGCAATGTCGGTGGCAACCGTTGCTGAAGTATATGGTGAACTACAACGTGCAGCTGGTGCTGCGGCAAGGTTACTTGAGTTACTTGCTGTTAAAAGTGAGATAGAAAACCCGCTAGATCCACAAGACGATAGCTTACTGCAAAACATTAACAGCCCTGCTATTACACTTGAAAATATAAGCTTTAACTATCCTTCTCGTCCAGACGTGAGTGCGCTTAATAAAATAAGCCTAAATATAAATCAAGGCCAAACCGTGGCAATTGTTGGCCCTTCTGGCGCAGGTAAAACAACGTTATTTGAATTACTACAACGCTTTTACGATCCGGCTAGCGGAGCTATTAAATTTAAAGATGTAAACATTAAAGATTTATCGCTTAATACTCTGCGTAATAAAATGGGCATGGTAGCGCAAAACCCTATTTTATTTAGCTCCGACGTAATGCATAACATCCGCTACGGCAACCCAAGTGCAACCGATGAGCAAGTATATGCCGCAGCAAAGTATGCGCATGCCGATGAATTTATCAAACAGTTACCGCAAGGTTATAACAGCTTTTTAGGTGAGCAGGGTGTGAGGTTATCGGGTGGGCAAAAGCAGCGTATTGTGCTTGCACGTGCCATATTAAAAGACCCTGAAATACTTCTTCTTGATGAAGCCACCAGCGCGCTGGATGCGCAAAGCGAACACCATGTGCAAGCTGCACTTGAGCATTTAATGCAAAACAGAACAACGTTAATTATTGCCCATAGGCTGGCAACGGTAAAACATGCCGATGTGATTGTGATAATGGAAAATGGAGAGATTATAGCAACGGGCACCCATCAAGAATTAGTGGCAAGTAACCCGTTGTATCAAAAACTGTGTGAATTACAGTTTAATAAAGACTAATTATTCTTCTGTGTTTGGCACTATTTGAATTTCTACGCGACGGTTTTGAGCACGGCCATTTGCACTATCATTAGTTGCAATTGGGCGTGTTTCGCCATAGCCCATAGTGCTAACACGTGTAGCCATAATTTGTTGGTTCACTAAGTAGTCTTTCACACTTTGTGCGCGTTCACGCGATAGGTTCATGTTGAAGCTATCTTTACCCGTACTGTCAGTATGCCCTTGCACACTAAGGTAGGTTTTTTCGTACTTGTTCATTACTTTAGCAATCGCATCTAACGTATCGTTAAAGCCTGATGAAATATAAGACTGAGCAGTCGCAAACGTAATGTTTGATGGCATTACTAAACGTAAGTTATCGCCTTCACGCACTACTTCAACACCTGAACCCGCTAACTCATCACGAAATGCTTCTTCTTGCTTATCCATGTAGTCGCCAACAGCAGCGCCCGCCAGTGCACCAATAGCTGCACCAATAAAAATACGTTTATCTTTATGATTACCCGTAGCCTTACCTAATACACCTCCGGCTGCGGCGCCTATAGCGGCTCCTTTACCTGTGTTATTCATTTCACAACCAGAAAGTAATACAGCTACTACGGTTACGCTTAAAAGTGATTTAGTTAAAGTCATGGTGATACCCTATTCATTAAGAATTTAGCAAGAGTATGCAAATACATGTATGAACAAACTATGAAGAGAGTGTTAAAAGCAACGCATCTTGCTTGATTGTTAAACAGACCTCAAACTAATGTGCCATTTTAATAAAAATGTCATACTACGCTGTGACAATTTAATGAATTTTACAAAGGATATTGGCGCAATGTTAATTGCTATTTTTAGACAGTTTTTTTTACTAGGGTGTATGAGTTTTGGCGGACCTGCTGCGCATTTAGGTTATTTTAAACGCCACTTTGTAGACTCGTTAAATTGGTTAACTAACACGCGTTACGCACAACTTATTAGTTTAAGCCAAGCGCTGCCGGGGCCTGGCTCTAGCCAAGTTAGTTTTGCTATTGGTGTTGAGCGTGCTGGAGTACTGGGTGGTATAGCTGCTTTTGTAGGTTTTACTCTGCCTTCGTTTTTAATAATGGTGCTGCTTGCGGTTAGTGCTCATCAGTTTGACGCTGTTTACTTTGCTATTATTGCAGGCTTAAAGTTATTTGCCGTTGTTATAGTTGCTGATGCAACACTTAGTATGGCTAAAAGCTTTTGTACAAGTGCTGCGCTTAAGTTACTTGCGGTAATGAGTACACTTGCTTTGGTGTTATTTCCAATGATGGGAACTCAAATCGCTATTTTAATAACCGCTGCAACAGTAGGTGCTATATGGCCTTTATTAAAACTGGGTACAGCCACAGAAAATGTTGGCAGTACAAAAAGTAATATTAATTGGATTGCACTGGGATTATTTGCGATCTTACTTGGTGTTAGCTTTATTCCACTAGGGCATGAGTTTGCTTTGTTTACCCCTTTTTACCAAGCGGGTGCAATGGTGTTTGGCGGCGGACACGTAGTACTGCCGGTACTTCAAGCTGGTGTGCCAGCATTGAGTGATGATCAGTTTTTAAGTGCTTACGCGAGTGCACAAGCAGTGCCTGGGCCTATGTTTACTATTGCTACTTACTTAGGCGCACAACTTACTACAGAACAACCTTTAGTGGGTGCTCTTATAGCTACGCTGCTTATATTTATGCCTGGTTTTTTACTTATACTCGCATTCCAAAAGAGCTGGATTAACTTGGCAAGTAAGCCACGTTTTGCAAGCTCAATAGCGGCGCTTAATGCCGCGGTAGTAGGTTTTTTAGCGGCTGCACTGTATTCGCCAATTTGGGCATCAGCGGTGCATAACCTTTGGCAAGTTGCGTTAGTAATAATTACATTTGCATGGCTGCGATTTAAAAAGCCACCTATTTGGTGGCTCTTAGCTTTATTTATTGCTGTGGGTCTTTTACAGCACTATTTGCCATCACTCTAAATGTTGGCTTATCTGTTTGTTGCTCGTTAGGTGGGCTTAATTGCCCACTTACACTTTGATACGCTCTAAGCCCAAACACGGGTAATACCGCAAGTAAATGGTCCATTATTTCGGCTTGTAAATGCTCGTACGAAATCCAGCGTTTGTCTTCACTAAAGCAATAAAACTCAATAGGTAAACCATGGTTTAGTGGTTGTAGCTCTCGTACCATTAACGTAAGCGACGTATTAATTTTACTGTGCTGTTTTAAATAGCCTTCAGCATAGCGACGAAATAGCCCTAAATTAGAAACCTGAGCAGGTAATGTCGTCACTCGAATATAGTCGTGCAGCGGAATAGCCGCATCAATTTGTTTTCTAAACTCATCACCCACTAAACAAATACTGTGCATATCAATATTGAGTGAACGTTTAATACGTCTACCGCCCGACTCTTGCATGCCGCGCCAGTTTTTAAACGAACCCGCAACCAGCATATAAGTTGGAATAGTTGTTATGGTGTTATCCCAGTTACGTACCTTTACAGTGTTTAAACCCAAATCAATTACTTCGCCATCGGCGCCGTAATTTTCTACTTGAATCCAATCACCATAGGTTACTAGGCGATTTGCTGCTATTTGAATACTGGCTACAAAGCCTAAAATAGTGTCTTTAAATACTAATAACGTAACGGCAGCAATAGCACCAAAGCCAGAGAGAATATAAGTAGGTGACTTCTCAAGAAAAATGCTCACAATTAAAATTGCACACACAATAAAGGTTATTAGCTTAACAACCTGAATTAAGCCCTGAATAGGGACTTCGCGTGCAAACTCTAACTGGTTATAAATAGTACCCGCAATGCTCACAATACTACTAAAAATAAAACCAGCATAAATAATAAGCAAAGCTTGTCCTATCGTTTTTAGTATTTCTCCTGCAATTTCATTAACTGGGTATACGCTATCAAACGTAGCTAAAAACAATACGCAGCACAGCATTCCGGCAATACGTTTATTTAGCTTATTAAGCATAGGAGAAAGCGCACCAATTCGCTCAGGAGAAAGCCTCGTCACTATTTTTTGAATGCCAGGTAACATTAATCTACGAGTAAATAAGTAAACAATTAATAAAGAAAATATCCCTATTGAGACTGCGGTAATTGAGCTAAGAAAATCCGCGTCGGGTACTTTTTCAAACCAAGGAGCAATTAATTCCTGAAGATGGGTGTTGGTCATAGTGTTTCAATTTCCTTACTGATTTGTGGTTCAGGTAAATCTTGTTGAGCATAAATGTCGGCAAGCTGCTGATCTTTAGCAACCCATAGCTCATTCACATAATGTTGAAAATTAACTTTAAATACGTCATCGCTTTGATAGCTGCCCTGCATATTGTCATTAATGGGGGTTACGTCTATTGAAACATAAATAGAATCTAGCTCACCTTTTAACAAGTTACGACAAACGTGATCTGTCTTACCGCTATATACTAAACTTGTATTAAGCATGGCATCAAATTGATCGGCTAATACTTCAAGCGCAAAAGCAATGCCGCCCGCTTTGGGCTTTAATAAATGTTTAAAAGGACTTTGTTGCAGATTATGTTTGGCTGGCGTATAGCGTGTACCTTCAACAAAATTAATGATGGTAGTAGGATGATGACGAAAATTACGACAACTACGCTTCGTGCGCTCTACATCCAACCCTTTCAACTTTGGATTTTTAGCTAATTGCGCTTTGCTTACCCGTTTCATAAACGGCATACCCATAGCCCACGCACCAGTGCCAATAAAAGGCATGTATTTTAACCCGTCTTTTAAAAAGAACTTAGGGGCAGGCAATGCATGTAATGAGCTAAGTACAGTTATATCTAACCAACTCGCGTGGTTACAAATAAGTAAATACCAACTTTTTGAGTTTAAGTCGCCACTTATATCAACCACAATGTTAGGGCAACCTAACCAAAGCCCTAAACGGTTGCCGTTACACCAACCTCGGTAAGCGCTGTGTAATATAGAGTTAACCACAGGCAAAGGCAGTAATAACTTAATAAGGCCCAGTACAAATACTAGCGAGCCAAAAAGTATCATGTTAGAAAACAATACGCAGCCTACAATTAAGCCGTTAAGCCAATTTGGTAACCACTTTTTTAGCATAACTGTAAGCTCATATTTTTACCTTTTACTTATGGGTTTTTTCGAGCGATTGCAGTGTTTGCTCTTTGTTTTCCCATAAGCGATTTAACTCGCTTTGAAAGCGAACTCTAAATTCAGAATCACCTGTGTAGTCACCAATAAGCTCTTCGCTTACCGGCCTTACTTCCACGTGTACGTTGATATTTTTTACCTTACCACCAGCAAAATCCATAAAAGTAGGAATACCATTTGGGTACTGAATGGTAACGTTAACCACTTTAGTAATTTGCTCGCCCATTGCTTGCATTACAAAAGCAATACCGCCCGCTTTTGGTTTTAATAAATGCGGGAACGGGCTATTTTGGCGCTCATGCTTTTGCGTAGTAAAACGAGTGCCTTCTACAAAGTTAACCACACTTACTGGCATCTCTTTAAATTTTTCGCAGGCTTTACGTGTGGTTTCTAAATCTTTGCCACGCAGCTTTGGATTCTTTTTTAATTGGCTTTTACTCGTGCGAGTCATAAACGGAAAATCAAGCGCCCACCAACACAAACCTAAAATAGGCACGTAAATAAGCTCTTTTTTCAAAAAGAAGTTTAAAAATGGAATTTTACGATTAAACACACGCTGTAATACTAAAATATCGACCCAGCTTTGGTGATTTGCAATTACTAGATACCAATCTTTTAGTTTAAGGTCTTCAAGGCCAGTTACATTAAGTTTAGTTGGCGTGAATAACGCTTGATTTAAGCTATTAAAGGTAACCCAAATAGTTGCAAATTGCTTAGCTGCCCAGCTCATAAGCTTTTGTAGAGGCTTAATAGGGATAAGCTTTATAAGCCCACAAACAAAAATAGGCACAAACCAAAAAAGTGTGTTTATTGTGTAAAAAATAATACTAAATACACTGCGAATAACTGACATTACTTCCATTCCTTTAAACATTGCGCAGCCACTAATACTGCGCTTTCAGTTGCTTACAAATTAATCTTCAAAATAGGTATAGCCTTCAAGGCCTGCATTAAGCTCAGCTAAATAACCTTCTTTACACTGCGTCGATACATCAAGTTTATTAACTTGGTACGCAAAGTTGTCAGCTAAAATGGCGCTATCATAGTCAACAAACTTTAATACATCCTTAACGCTATCACCTTTTATGGCATTGGTTAACACATAACCTTCATCGTTAAGCTCTACGTGCACCGAATCAGTGTCACCAAATAGGTTATGTAAATCGCCTAAAATTTCTTGATACGCGCCGACCATAAACATAGCAATATGGTACTGCTCGCCATGCTTATATTCAGGTATTGGTAGGCTGGTTTCGATACCAGCGCCTTCAACGTACTCACGAATTTGCCCATCAGAGTCACAGGTAATATCTTGAATAATCGCGCGCTGAGTCAATGGCTGAGTTAAATTTTCGATTGGCATAACCGGAAACAACTGCTGAATACCCCAAACATCAGGCAATGACTGAAATAATGAAAAGTTAACGAACAGTTTATCTGCAAGTTTTTCGTTTAAATCGTCGAGTACTTCACGGTGCGCGCGCGCGTTATTACTAAGTGATGCCCGCACACGATGTAAAATAGTAAAGTAAAGCTGCTCTATTTTCGCCCACTCTAGCATGCTTACTAAGCCATGCACGTACTGATCGTGCGCTTCGCTAAATAAGTGCATAGCGTCGTGATAAATCTCTAATGCCATACGCGGGTTTAAACGCTGTAAACACTGCCACATTTCATCAAGCACTAATGCGCTATTTTCAAGTGGTGGCTCTGGATTTAAATGATTAGGCGCTTTTTCTACGTCAATTACATCAGTAATTAATACCGCATGGTGAGCTGTTAAAGCACGCCCCGACTCGGTGATAATGGCCGGATGCGTAAGGTTATGCTGATCGCACACTTCTGCAAATGCATTCACTACGTTACGCGCATACTCTTCTACGGTGTAATTCATTGAACACGCACTACGCGAGCCAGAGCCCTCGTAATCAACGCCTAAGCCGCCGCCCACATCAACGGTATTTAACGGTACGTTTAATTGCGTAAGCTCAGCAAAGTGGCGTGCACATTCACGTAAAGCACGGTGAATATCACGAATGTTGGCAATTTGAGAACCAATATGAAAATGCACCATTTGCATTAAGTGCAGCTTATTATGCTTTTTAAGCACTTCAACAGCACTTAGTACTTGGCCTGCTGTTAAACCAAACTTGCCTTTTTCACCGCCCGTGTTTTGCCACTTGCCTTTGCCTACTGAGTTTAGGCGAATGCGAATACCAATAGCCGGTTCAATGCCTAGGTTGTCTATTTCTTCTAATAAGGTGGTCAGTTCTGAAAGCTTTTCTACCACAATTTTTACGCTGTGGCCCATTGCTTGACCAATACACGCTAAGCGTAAAAACTCACTGTCTTTATAGCCGTTACACACTATTGTGATTGGCTCTTTTGCTACACCCAAAATAGCCATAAGTTCTGGCTTTGAGCCTGCTTCTAGGCCAACAAGCCCGCTTGGATGCGCTAATAGTTTACTTACTACAGAGCGTTGCTGATTTACCTTAATTGGGTAAACACAGGTGTATTTTCCGTTATATTCACGATTTGCTCGCGCTTGCGTAAACGCGTTAGTAAGGGTGTCTACACGATTTTTTAAAATATCGGTAAAGCGCACTAAAACCGGCAACGTTAAACCTTGTTGTTTAAACTGCTCTGTTAATTGCGTTAAAGAAATGGCCGGTTTTGTTTGGTCGCCATCTGGGTAAGCCACCAGTTCGCCTTGTGCGTTAATATCAAAATAACCATCACTCCAATGAGCAACGTTATAAGTGGCGCGTGCTGTTTCTAAACCCCAGGTCATGGCAACTCTTCTTTAGTCAATTAGGTATAAAGGCGCATTTTAATACGTCACTATCCACTAGGCTAACAAAAATTGAACTTTCACTCACTCCTAACTAACTTTATTCGTCAAATCAGTTAAAATGTCATTGAGCAAAACGCCAAGCACTGGCAGAATTGCCCCTTTTTCATACTCAACCTAAAAAGTGTAATAGTAACTATGGCAAATTTAGATCAAAGTAAGTGGTTTACTGAAATTAGCGACCGCGATGGCAGCGCATTTTCATTACGTATTAATAAAAAGTTAGATGAAAAACAGTCTCCTTTTCAAAAGGTAGAAATGTTTGAAACCACAGACTTTGGTAATTTAATGATCATCGACGGGTGTACTATGGTAACAACCCGCGAAAACTTCTTTTATCATGAGATGATCAGCCACCCTGCACTTTTAGCGCATCCAAACCCTAAAAACGTCGTTATTATTGGCGGCGGCGACTGCGGTACTTTACGCGAAGTATTAAAACACCCAGGCGTAGAAACTGTAACGCAAATAGATATCGACGAAGTAGTAACGCAAATGTCGTTAAAATACTTCCCAGAGCTTTGTGAATCTAATAACGACGCCCGTGCAACTGTTATGTTTGACGACGGTATTAAATACATGCGCGAAGCCGCTGGCGAATCTATCGACGTAGTCATTGTTGATGGCACAGATCCGGTAGGTCCAGGTGAGGGTTTATTTAACCATGCGTTTTACACAAGCTGTTTAGATGCACTGCGCCCAGGTGGTATTTTAGTACAACAAAGTGAATCGCCACTTATGCACATGCCATTATTAGTTGAAATGCGCGAAGCAATGCTAAGCGTAGGCTTTAACGATTTACAAACACTGCCATTCCCACAACCAATTTACCCAAGCGGTTTATGGTCAGTAACACTTGCGCGTAAATCACAAGCATTTGACGGTTTTAGAGAAGATGCAGCTGCAAATATTGCACAGCACAGCGAGTACTATAACAACGGTATTCACCATGGTGCACTCGCTACACCTAACTACATGAAACGCGCATTCGATAAAAAATAATACCAATCTGCTTATATATAGGGTCTATTTAACGTTAAGAAAATTACGCTAGAACTAGGCAAAAATTTTTGTATCTAGTTGTTCTAAATAAAAAATTTTTAACGACGTTATAGTGCAATTTAATTCGTTAAATTGATCAAAGATTTATGCAGGTTGGTATAATCTATACCAATTTTATTAAACTAAAAAGGGAGCATTTAAATGCTCCCTTTTTTATACTTTTAAAAACGCCATTGCGCATTTAGCATTATTTGCTGCTGCGAGATTCGTTCATTAAATCCAATTGGCTCTCTATTTTTTGCAACACTTTTAAGTGCAGAACCTTCAACCCCTATTTGTAGTTTATTAGTGAGCTGGTAGCGCCATGTTGCGGTTAAGCCTTCCCCATTACTTGCATTAGGGTCAAACGCGGTTGTGTCGTTGTCAGTAACTTTAAAATAATCATAACGTACTGAAACTCGATGTTTGCCTTCTTTATGGCTCAGCATTAAATAATGGCTATAAAAAGCATTATCAATTAATGCGTTACTGCCCATTTCAGTTTTACCATTAAGTACCTGTGCTATTAAACGTGTTTTACTATTAAACTTATAAAGCCAAGCGGCGCTTGTAAAGCGAGTATCCCAAGCATACTGCCCTGTACTAATATTAAGTGTGGTTGGGTCGCCATTATTGTTGTAATAATAAATTCGAAATTGTGATTTTTTTAAGTAATCCCAATGTACGCCAGCGTAATAGCCAAAACGCCCATCTACTTCTTCAAACGGTAAAACCTGATTAGCCTGCCAACGTAATTCGTATGCATTTAATGCCGCTATAGGCGCAAATTTAATACTTTCGTTAAATGTAGTTTGTCTATCGTGTAATGCAAAACCACGCCACGCAAGTAAAGTACCGGCAGGATCATTGCCTTTAAATGTAGCACCTACAAAACTAAAGCTATGAGCGCTGTTGAAACGTTTTGCTGGGCGCTTAATAGTTACCTCTGCGCCAACAGTGCGTACTTCCTCGCCTATCCAGCTATTAATAGCTGAGTTTGTATAGTTATAAGGAGAAGTCCACCCTATATCAGGGTTTTCAAGCGACATAAGTGGGTAAAAGCCCCCCACGCGCATGTGCCATTTATAGTTGCTGTTAGATAGTGGCTGATACTTTATATAAGCCTGCGTAAAACCAAGGTCAACGTCAGGATCTTGATTCGCATTTAACACCCCATGAGCCGACCAACTAGATGCTAAATCAACATTAAAATCTAAAATACCTTGGGATAAAATAAGTTCGTCGCTTTTAGTATCGTGCCGATATAGCCCAAGGCCGCCCTCTTGGAAGCTACGTATATCGTCACCCTGCACGGCTCTAATTTGTATCAAGCCTTTTACTTGTGCATACAATGCATTACTAAAACATAAAGCACCGGCTAAAAATGCCAGCCTCATTAAGCGATTAATAGTCATCAAATTCATCCGTAGCAAAGTCAATTTGCTCCGCAATTTCCTGCTTTACTTTATAAGTGATCGGGTTAGTAGCCACAGTAATAGTTTGAGATTCAACCTTACTAATATCACTAAATCCAGAATGCCAAACACTTAACGTGTATTCGCCTGCATTGGCATTTAAATCAACATTCCCGTTTTTATCAGTGATTGCAAAAATAGTACTATCTACCACCACAATATAACCTAACATCCAATCATGAATATTACAGCCAAGCTCAACAACACCCGTTTGATCAAAAGTAATGGGCGCTTTTGGGTGCTCCTTATATAGCTTTAATTCGAACGTTTTGGCTTTAGAAAATGAATAAACATGATGCATGATTGAGTCCGCATTCGGAAACTCTACCTTTGCATTTTGCGGGACAACTAAAATACGCGGCTTAAATTCTCGATTTTGCTGGGTCATCGCATAAGGTGCTTCTGGAGGAATAACGCTAGAGGGGTCTCCTGCAGTTAGCCATACAACAGCATTAGGTAATGGGTCATTATTAGCATTTTTAATTGTAATATTTGCTGCAAAAACTCCAGTACTAACACTTAGTAAAAATACATAAAGTAAGCTTTTTATCATTTTCTTGTCGCTATTATCAATTTGTTTACATTATAGACCGATTAAGCCACCAAATTCTTTCTATTTTTTAAAACATTGAATACGTATGTAAGCAGTCGTATTAATCATCAACAGTCATTATCCTTAGATGTCACCACCGACTCATCTAAGGACACACCATGAGAATACCAGCACTTGTGCTTTTAGCCTTTGCTAGTAATAGCTACGGACAAACCGTAGAGCTAAAATCGCCAGACACACAAATAACAGTAAGCATCTCTGACGAAAACAACACGCCAAGCTACGCAATAAAATTTAAAAACAAAGCGGTTATAAACAAATCTTTACTGGGGTTTGAATTTAAAACACAAGCAGCTTTTAGCGACGGCTTTAAAATTAAAAGCATTGAACAACAAAGCGTTAACTCGCAGTGGCAACAACCTTGGGGCGAACGCCAAAACGTTGTTGACGAATATAACGAAGTAGCCGTTACCTTTACAAAAAATGAGCCAAATAAAGGTACCTACACAATTCGATTTAAAGCATTTGATAGTGGTGTAGGTTTTAGATACGAAGTACCACAACAAGCCGGGTTCGAACATACAGAAATAACCAAAGAGTTAACTGAATTTGCAATAAACAATAGCCATGATGCAACAGCATGGTGGATACCTGCTCGTGGCTGGAACCGCTACGAATATGTTTACAACACTACTCCACTTAACGAAGCTCCACTAGCTCACACACCATTTACGTTTAAAACAAGTGACGGTACTCATATTAGTATTCATGAAGCCGCACTTGTTGATTACGCAGGCATGGTACTTAATCAACGCCGCTCTGGTACGTTCACTGCCGATTTAACGCCGTGGTCAGATGGTGTTGCCGTTAAAAAACAAGGTGCTTTTAAAACGCCATGGCGCACCATTCAAATAGCCGACAGCGCTGTTGGCTTAGTTAATTCAGATATAATACTAAACCTAAACGAGCCTAATAAACTCGGTGACGTGTCGTGGGTTAAGCCTGGTAAATATGTCGGTATTTGGTGGGGTATGCATATAAATACACAAACTTGGGGTAGCGGTAAAAAACACGGCGCCACTACGCAAACCACAAAATACTATATGGATTTTGCAGCGCAGTATGGTTTTGATGGCGTACTCGTTGAAGGCTGGAATATTGGTTGGGATGGCGATTGGTATTTTAATGGCGATGTATTTAACTTTACCAAACCGTACGACGACTTTGATATAGCAGCGCTTACTCAATACGGCAAAGAAAAAGGCGTACAACTCATTGGCCACCATGAAACATCAGGCAATGTAAGCAACTACCGTGACCAAATGGAAGATGCTTTTGCCCTTTACGAAAAATCAAACGTAAGCCAAGTAAAAACAGGTTATGTAGCCGATGGCGGAAATATAAAACGTATAGACAAAAACGGTATTGCTCGCCACGAATGGCATGACGGCCAGTTTATGGTTAACGAATACCTTTATAACGTAAAACTTGCAGCTAAACATAAAATTAGCATTAACACTCACGAGCCAATTAAAGATACCGGCCTGCGCCGTACTTATCCAAACTGGATTGCGCGCGAAGGCGCACGCGGACAAGAATACAATGCATGGGGTTCACCACCTAACCCACCAGAGCATGTACCAATGCTTGCTTTTACCCGCATGCTATCTGGGCCGATGGATTTTACGCCAGGTATTTTTGATATGAGCTTTAATGGTTTAGGAGGCGATACAAACCGCCCACAAACCACTCTCGCCAAACAACTCGCACTTTACGTTGTTTTGTATAGTCCAATTCAAATGGCTGCCGACTTACCTAAAAACTACTTAGCTAAGCCCGATGCGTTTCAATTCATTCAAGATGTACCAACAGATTGGCAGCAAAGCATTGCTCTTGATGGTGAAGTAGGCGACTTTATTGTATTCGCTCGTAAAGAGCGTAAAAGCACTAAATACTCAGGAAACGATTGGTACTTAGGTGCTGTTACTGACGAAAAAGCCCGAACTATTGAGGTAAAACTCGACTTTTTAGAGCAAGGCAAAAAGTTCGAAGCGCAAATTTATAAAGATGGTAAAAACGCAGAGTGGAAAAATAATCCGTACGATATAACTATCGAAAAACGTATTGTAACTACAGACGATAAACTAACGCTTGAGCTGGCCACCAGTGGCGGCACAGCTATTCGTTTTAAAGCACTTTAATATAATAAAACCCCTGCATTTACTATGCAGGGGTTAATACTTTTATTGGCAAATATACTTGTGCACTTAAACCGCCTTCTGGGCGGTTTTCTAGTTTTACTTTACCGTCGTGCATATCAACAATGCGTTTAATAATAGCAAGGCCTAAACCACTGCCTTCACTTCCGCGAGCTGCATCGCCTTGTTTAAAGGGCTCAAACACAGACTCTAGTTCGTTTTCAGGAATGCCGGGGCCATTATCGTTTACAGCGATAACTACATACTTTTTGTTTGAATTAAAGTAGCTAAGTACTTCAATGTCGCCCTCAGAATAACGCAGCGCATTACCAATCATGTTGGTAATTACACGTTTAATAGCCACAGAGCTTAACGGTATATTGCCTATATTTGGATTACTTTTAAAGGTAATAGTACGTTGATGCTGAAGCTCAGAATTGACAACCTCGGCAACTAAAGCATTGATATCTTCGCAACTTAGTTCTTCACGTTTATGGTGGCGTAGATACTCAATAAACTGATCAATAATCCCGTTCATGTCTTCTATATCGTAAATAATACCTTCACGAAGATAATCATCTTCATCAACCATCATTTCGGTGGCTAAACGGATACGCGTAAGCGGCGTACGTAAATCATGAGATACACCGGCCATTAGTAAACGGCGGTCGTTTTCAAGTGCGGCAATTCCGCGCGACATTTGGTTAAACGCGCGCGTTACTTCTATTACTTCTGTTGAGCCTTGTTCTTCTAACTTGGTAGAAAAGTCGCCTTTACCCACTTTCACTGCAGCTTGTTGCAGTGCTTTTAATGGTCTATTAAGGTGCCTTGCAAACAACCACCCACCCAGCACACTTAAAAAGCCAATACTTGATAAGTAAAAAGTTAAAAACTCTAAGTTGTTCTCTTTAAAGCCTTTAAGCGGTACTTTTACCCAATAACCTGGCGCTTGCGGTGCTTCGACCCAATAAATCAACGGATCAGTTTGGCTAATACGTACACGAGAATAACCACCAAGTTGCTCAGTCATGCTGCGCGATAGCATAGAATATTCGCGGCTTTGCCCAAGCCCTTGGCGCATTGCTTCGCGCTGCGTCATGACTTCAATGCCGGTAATTTCAAAAAACTTTGCAGATACTTCGTCGTTTATTTCAACGCCATCTTCCCAGTCAATAAATACTGTTTTAATTTGCTTAGCAAGCATCAAGTTAACTTGCTCAATGGTTGGTTTTACAACATAAAAACTAACCGTAACATAAGACACTATTTGATTTATGAGCAGCAGAGCCGCCACTAAAAAAACAGTTTGTCCAAAAGCACTGCGCGGAAACATGCCCATAAATATTACTTTTCACCGTCAGGAACAAACACATACCCCAAACCCCAAACGGTTTGAATATATCGCGGATTGGCAGCATCTACTTCAATCATGCGGCGAAGTCTCGACACTTGCACATCAATGCTTCGCTCAAGCGCACTGTAATCGCGGCCACGCGCTAAGTTCATTAGCTTATCGCGGCTAAGTGGCTCACGTGGATGCGAAACAAGCGCTTTAAGCACTGCAAACTCACCACTGGTAAGCGATATTGTTTTATCCCCTTCACTCATTTCGCGCGTTGCTAAATTAAGCGTAAATTTACCAAAAGCGATTAAGTTTTCTTCAGCAGCAGGTGCGCCTGGCACTTCTTTTGCGCGGCGACGTAAAATTGCTTTTATGCGAGCAAGTAGCTCACGTGGGTTAAATGGTTTTGGAATGTAATCGTCAGCGCCAAGTTCAAGACCAATAATGCGATCTACTTCGTCGCCCTTTGCAGTAAGCATAACAATAGGAATTTCATTTTCTTTTTGGCGTAAACGGCGGCAAATAGATAAGCCATCTTCGCCTGGGAGCATTAAATCGAGAACCATTAAGTGAAAGTTTTCTCGCTCTAGGAGTCTATCCATTTGCTCCGAGTTTCCTGCGGTTCTAACAATAAAGCCTTGCTCTACTAAATAACGTTCAAGCAAACTGCGTAAGCGCATATCGTCATCAACAACTAATACTTTTGTGGTTTCGTGTCCCATAATCTCTTTCTTATTTTTATATCCAATTACTAGTTAATATAAATGAAAAACTTAATAATCAAAAACTAATTACTTGCTTAGATTGTTACTGAACATTTCAAAGCTTACTTACTCGTACTTTATTACATTTTACGCTCGACAAGTTTTGGCAAATTTAATAACGTGCACACCATTAGAGCTAATAAAGAATTCACCATGAAAACAAATTTAGTTACCCGCGAAGGTTACTTACAATTACAACAAGAACACGACCAACTATGGAACGTTAAACGCCCAGAAGTAACAAAAATAGTTAGTTGGGCAGCCAGCCTCGGAGATCGCTCTGAGAACGCAGACTATCAATATAACAAGCGTTTGCTACGCCAAATTGACCGTCGTGTACGCTATTTACGCAAACGCATACCTGATTTAAAAATCATCGACTACTCTCCCGTTCAAGATGGAAAAGTGTTTTTTGGTGCATGGGTCGAAATTGAAAACGAAGAAGGTGAAACTAAAAAATTCAGAATTGTCGGACCTGATGAAATTTACGACCGAAAAGATTACATATCAATAGACTCACCTATGGCGCGGGCGCTGATTAAAAAACAAGTAGATGACGATTTTGAAGTACCTACTCCTCAGGGTAAAAAGCAGTGGTATGTAAACAGTATCGATTACCAAAAAAAGAAATAAAAAGTTTTGATTCAGATCATGTTAACTTTTGATTGTGTAAATTAAAGCAATAAGCTATAACTGAATTATTCAAGTTGATTTGTTTAATTTGAAAGCAGTTAATTAAGGTCGTGATTATGTCAAACATAGTACAGCGCATATTAAATAATGCCGTATTGTTTGCACTTTTAATGAGTGTAAGTTTGACGCTGCATGCCAGTAACACTGAAGTAAACCTTGATAACGCTAAACTATCTAATCACTTTATTGCTTGTGACATTCCTGACCAAGCAAACCTCGATTTTGACGTAGACTCTCACGTTAATACTATTACCTTTAGGTCGCCTCAACCACTTCCTAATGTCGTAGATTCTTTTTATAAGAGCACCAATCTAAACAGACCTTTTAGCACTGCGTACCAACGCGGACCACCTAGCTATTTAATTTAATTCATTATTTTACAACTTAATTAAATTTTATAACTACTAAGGTGACTACTATGTCTAACTTTAAAGAATTACGTACTCTAAATGTTTCTCACGGCGTTATTGCAAGCACATTTGCAGATGACCAACCATTGATTGATTTATCATCTCCAGCGCTAAAAATGGTAAATAACTTTACTCAAAAAACGCCTATTCGTGCAGAGCATACAACAACGATTACAGATGCACTTAAACAAGTTAGTGCACAACAATCTGATTTTGTTTTAGTAACCGACGAGAACCAAAAATTAATTGGCCTTGTTTCTAGCGCCGATTTACAAAGCTCTAAAATTACTATTATTGCAGAGCGTTTAAATATGCAACGAAGCGAAGTAAGCTTGCGCGATATTATGACGCCAATTAGCCGACTTACAGGTGTAAGCATGCAAAGCTTAAGCTATGCATGCATTGGTGATGCGCTGCAAACGATGGAGCATCAGGGCACAATGTTTTTATTAGTTACAACAGCAAGTAGCGAAATTTGTGGTCTAATTTCAGCTCGCCAAATAGCTAAAACATTACATATTCCACTGCATATTAGCCCTATTGCTCACTCTTTCAGTGAAGTATTAGAAAACATTGAGCATCCTCACTAGGGCGCTCTTTTAGTTGAATTGATTTACTCCCCTCCCAACCATCTTAAAGCAAGTGAAATAGCTTGCTTTAAGAGCTTTTTATTACTACCTCCTGTGATATTATTCAAGCAATTAACGGCGCCAGTAACACGCTTCTGGTCTTATTTTATTGTATAAAAAGGTTTTTGCATGAGCGATATCTCTGCACGTTTAGCCGGTGAGTTAAACGCACAGCAGCAACAGGTTGTTGCAGCTACAAAATTACTTGATGAAGGCGCAACTGTTCCTTTTATTGCCCGCTACAGAAAAGAAGTTACCGGCGGCCTAGACGACACCCAATTACGCCTTTTAGAGCAGCGTTTATCGTATTTACGTGAACTAGAAGAGCGCCGTAGTTTTATTTTATCGACCATCGAATCGCAAAATAAATTAACGCCAGAGCTAAGTGCCGATATAACTAATGCACAAAGTAAAACTGAACTTGAAGATTTATACCTACCTTATAAAGCTAAGCGCCGTACTAAAGGCCAAATAGCAATTGAAGCAGGTTTAGAGCCACTTGCAGATGCACTATTTAAAGATGCTAACCTTGACCCAGAGCAACAAGCAGATCAATTTGTAAGTGCTGAAAAAGGCTTTGCAGATACAAAAGCTGTACTCGAAGGCGCTAAATTTATCTTGATGGAGCGCTTTGCTGAAGACGCAAAATTACTTGCTAAATTTAGAAGCCACATAAGCCAAAACGGCGCAATTGAAAGCACTGTAATTAAAGGCCAAGAGCAAGCGGGTGCAAAATACCGTGACTACTTCGAGCATCAAGAACTTCTCAAAAAAGTACCTTCTCACCGTGCGCTTGCTATGCTTAGAGCCCGAAATGAAGGTGTACTTCAGTTAAATGTTAATCCAGAGCCTAGCGCTGAAAATTCAGCGCAACTATGTGCCAACATGATTGCTGACCATTACCGTTTAGATATTAAATATAAAGCGGCAAGTCCTTGGTTATTAAACGTTGTGCAATGGGCGTGGAAAATTAAGTTAGGATTACACCTAGAGAATGAATTTTTTGCAGCAATGCGCGAAAAAGCAGAAGCTGGTGCAATCGACGTATTTGCTAAAAACTTAAAAGATTTATTAATGGCAGCACCTGCAGGCCCTCGTACTACTTTAGGTCTTGATCCAGGCCTTCGTACTGGCTGTAAGATTGCCGTTGTTGATAGCACAGGTAAATTACTAGCTACACAAACTATTTTCCCTCATGCACCACAAAATCATTGGGATAAATCAGTGCGTACGTTAGAGCAACTTTGTCGTCAGCATAAAGTTGAGCTAATTGCGATTGGTAACGGTACTGCATCACGCGAATCAGATAAGTTGGTTGCTGAGCTTATGAAAGCAAACAGCGAACTTAAGCTTAGTAAAATTATGGTTAGCGAAGCGGGTGCATCGGTTTACTCAGCTTCTGAATTTGCAGCTAATGAATTCCCGGATTTAGATGTTTCTATACGAGGGGCTGTCTCTATTGCGCGCCGCCTTCAAGATCCTCTTGCTGAACTTGTTAAAATTGAGCCAAAATCAATTGGTGTTGGCCAATACCAACACGATGTATCGCAAAGCCAATTAGGCCAAAGCCTTATTTCAGTAGTTGAAGACTGTGTAAACTCAGTAGGCGTAGATTTAAACATGGCATCGGTACCGCTACTTACACGCGTATCTGGTTTAAACAAAACATTAGCGCAAAATATCGTTAATTATCGCGATGCTAACGGCACATTTACTAAACGTAGTGAGCTTAAAAAGGTTGAGCGTTTAGGGCCAAAAGCATTTGAACAAGCGGCTGGTTTTTTACGTATTAACAATGGTAGCGATCCTCTAGATAACTCATCAGTTCACCCTGAAGCTTATCCTGTTGTTAAACGTATTTGTGAACGCAATAGCGTAGATGTCAGTAACCTAATTGGTAACAGCGACTTTTTAACTAAACTTGCTGCAAACGATTACACTGACGAAAAATTTGGCTTACCAACCGTTACCGACATTATTACCGAGCTTGATAAACCAGGCCGAGATCCTCGTCCTGAATTTAAAACAGCTGAGTTTAAAGCCGGTGTTGAAAAAATTAGTGACCTAAAACCAGGTATGATTTTAGAAGGCGTGGTTTCAAACGTTGCTAACTTTGGTGCGTTTGTTGATGTAGGTGTTCACCAAGATGGTTTAGTGCATATTTCAGCAATCACGAATAAATTTATATCAGATCCGCGTGAAGTTGTTAAAGCTGGTGATATTGTAAAGGTTAAAGTTGTTGAAGTAGACGCTGCACGTAAACGTATAAGCTTTACTATGCGCTTAGATGACGACATTGACACAAGTAATAAGTCAGCAGCGCCAGCTACGCAAAAGCCACAAGCACGTGCTAATAATTCGCAACCTCGCGCTGCAAAGCCTAAACGTGACAACGGTAATGCGTTAATGGGTAATGCATTTGCCGATGCGTTCGCTAATGCTAAAGTGAAAAAATAATAGTTGTACAGCTAAGCTAAAACGAAAAAAACCGCGTAAGCGGTTTTTTTGTGGTTACGTTTTACTAAATTATTAACTTAACGCTGAAAAACTACTTTGGCTCGCTGGCGATGTAGCCATTTGATAAAAGTTAGCAATACGCCCCGCCCGTGCCTCAACATCGGCATCACGTGTTTGCTCATCACTTTTAGCTGTTTTTGTATCGTTGCTTTCATCGCTAGAGAATGAAGCTTCAAGCTTACTTTTTGCGTCTTCGTCGTCTTCTTTTTCAGGTTGTGCAAGCTCAGATTGAGCCGCTGCTAGCTTTTGCGTAGCATCTGCAGCAATAGAGCGATCAGCTCCCGAAGGCTCTGCAGGCGCCAATGCCGCAGCACGTACCGTTTGCATTTTGTCTATAGTCGCTTGCGGATCACCCGGAACTTCAGATACATCTATTTGTACTTCTCCGCCAACTGCGTAGTTAGTACCATCTGGGCCACGTTGATACTCATAGCTTGGCGAGCCAGCATGTTGTCCACCTACAGAAGCGTGCGCTTGCTCGTGTATTCGTACTTCAGTATCTCGTGCTTTTAGCTCTGTAATTTGTTGTTGTTCTTGTTCTAATTGCAGCTCTTCTTGCTCAGATTCTTTTTTCTCGATTGCTTCACTTTCTTCTTCAGAGCCCTCAGGATTTTCTGAGTTTCCATCGCGCTGCTGAACTGACTTTTCGTCTGCTATTTTTCCCGTTGCGTTATACGTCGCACCATCGCTACTACCTGGCAATTTTGCTTTTTCAGCATCACTTTGCGCTTTGGTTTCTGTATTACTTGCGCTACTAGATGCGGGAGCCGGAATAACTTCGCGTAGTTGGTTGTCACGCCGTGCAGTTTCCGTATAAACATTTGCAGTGTTTATATTGATAGACGGAAATGGCGTGACAATATTCATAATACTAAACTTTAATATCGATTAACGTGCCAAGTACATCATCGGCCGTTTGAATTGATTGCGTATTTGCCTTGGCATTAAACTCTTCAACTTTTAAGTTAACAAGCGCTTCATCAACACGAGCTGGCTGTGCTACAGGTGCGGTAATAGCTTCTTCGGGGCGTGCTGCTGTAAGCTGACGTTGCTGCGCTAATTGTGCGTCATCTTGCTGTTCTATACTGGCACGGTTAATCTCAGCACTGGCTTTTTCAATACCTTGGCTAGCTCGATTAAACCCTTCTACACCACTATTAAATACAGATCCGATTGGCATATTAAAACCTCCACCAAATAAACATTGTTTAATTATCGCTCAGGTTCTGCTCAAAATAAAGCTTTAAACAGCGCTATTCTTAGCTCTATTTTAAAGCATTGATTTAACGACAGATAAAAACTCACTTTTATGAGAAATAAATGGCGCGTGCGACGCTTTATCTAGCACCTCGTATTCAAACTCAGTATTTAGTACTGACATTTCACTAATTGCTTTATAAGGCACTAAGGCATCAAGTCGGCCAAATACTCCTTTGATAGGTACTGGGCAATGAGCAAATAAATCACGTAAATCGTCGTTTTGTAAAATATCTAAACCAGCACTCAGGGCGTCGCTTTGTGGTGCGCTGTACTGATTTAGTAATTGTTTAAGCAGCTTTATATCATCACGCGCCGACTCGCTACCCATCGCTTGAATAGCTAAAAAGCGCTCTATTGTTTTTTCTCGATGATTAACTAACTGCTCTTTAAACTGCGCCAATACATTCGCTTTTATTCCGGGCCAATTATCTGCCTCAGCAAAGAAAGGAGTCGATGCAATTAAAATAACTTTTGATACTTTTTCAGGCCAATGCTTAGCAATATAAAGTGCAAACAATCCACCTAACGACCACCCCATTAAAATGCTCTTCGGCTTTAATTGCTTACTTAAAGTTTCTGCTGCATCATGCAAAGTATAAGGGCTTGGGCAAACATGGCTATTACCAAACCCAGGTAGGTCAAGGCTACGTACACTTCCTGAATATAAAAACTCAAGTTCTGGCTGTACTAACTGCCATACGCCCTGATTCATTCCCCAACCATGTAATAACACTAACTCATTTTGCATATTTGCCTAACCTTTACCAAACTTAGGCTCATCATAACGTTTAAAAAGGCGATTGCAATGCAAGGAGCGACTCTGTGAAACAAGCCATTTTAAATTGGTTATTTCCCTCTTATTGCGTGCAATGTCAAAATACGATTACGACCTCTTTAGGGCTTTGTGATTATTGCCTTGAAGATTTACCATTGTTTGATTTTAGTAAGCATAAGAATTTACTGTATCGACCCGATATTGTTGAGATGTTTCCTAATTGCGAGTTTGATAAATTATTTGCCTGTGCTTTTTATCAACCTCCCTTTGAACATTGGCTTAAAAGGCTAAAATTTAATAATCAAATTCATTATAAAAAGGCATTGCAGCAAGTTATACAAAAACAATTAACGCAGTTTTTTGAGCAAAGCCCTACTTTGCCAGATACCTTTATTATTTTACCTCTTCATAAAAGCCGCTTTATTACTCGCGGATTTAATCAGGTAAGCCAAGTATGGCAACCCTGTTTAGCTAATTACGCATCAGTGAGTAACGTACTTATTCGCGATAAAAAAACACAAGCTCAGTCGGAGCTATCTAAAGCAAAGCGTATTAAAAACTTAAAAAATGCCTTTATTTGTACACAGGATATGGGCGGTAAAACAGTCGCTATTGTTGATGATGTGATGACGACAGGGGCAACATTAAACGCAGCTACTAGTGCACTAAAACAAGCAGGCGCTAAACAAGTGTGGGCTTTTACAACTTGCTTAACGCCTATTTAATTATTAAAAAGTATTATACCAATCCGCAATAATACTTAATCATTTTGCGGGGCTAAACGTGTCGCTACCTGTGTTAAAAAATTCTCATTTACGACTGCATGGATGCAGAAGGTAGAGCAATGCAGGAGCAATTGCCGAGAACAACTAAATAGCGAATTTTTTGCCTAGCTATCAACACGTTTTTCCATCCTCAAAATAGATCACTTAATTAAGCGAATTGGTATTATTCGCCATTTGCACGAAACGTATGGCCAAAAAATAAAGCGTTGCTTAGTAGTCGACTAGTCCCATACCAGTAACCTCTAAATACAGGGTCGTCGGTCATGCCTATCACTGTACCTCGTCCGTATGAGTGAGCAATTAAGCCTGCGCCGCCAGCAACTTGCTCAACATTAACGGCATCGGTAAAGCCTGCCAATAATGGGTTTTTAGTGTAGGTAAGTACATTTACAAACGGAGCATCAGAAGCTTCTAGCAACCAAGTACTGTTTTTGAATACGGGCAATGTATTACGCTTAAGTGAAAATGTAAGCGGATGAGTTAAATCTACATTAGTATTAAAAATAGCACCTGCAATGCGTTGACGTCCTGCTAAATGATCTTTATCGCCATAACTTAAACCTGTCGTTTTAAATGCACTTGCTACATCTTGTCGTGATAGATAGCTTGCTTTGAGTAATTGCTGATCAGCTAAAAATTTAGCGCCGCCTTTGTGACCCCAAATAACGCCGCCTTTTCTTACCCAGCTTTTAATAGCCACTTTGTCGGCATCAGATAAGCTATTGTAATTGCCATGAGCAAGCACAATATGACTGTAGTCACTTAACTCGAGTGAACTAAAGCGGTTCATTTCAACAATTGTTGGTGCAACACCTACAAAGCGATCTAGGTAATACCACACTTCGCCGACTTCGTACTGGCTTGCGCCTTGCCCGCCAATAAGCAGTGCTTTTGGAGCACTAACAACCGCCATTGATCGCGACCCTAAATCGGCTCCTTTGCTTGTTAAACCTGATGTAATAGGTTTGATTGCAATACCAAACTCATTTTGTGCTTTATTTAGCAAGGTAATCCAATCTGTATTTGTTTGTAGTCCAGCCGGTATAATAATACTTCCAGGTTTAAAATTAATTTCTCCTGATGTTGATTTAGCCGTTAATGCTTTTAGCGCTACACGTGCTTTTATACCTTGCTGTAATAAGCTATTTAACATTTTAGGTGCTAAATAATCATCCCACGAAAAACCAAATGCGTAACCTTCGGTGAGTGAAGAAAATGATGGGGTTGCTACTTTTTCCCATGCTTTATCAGCAACTTTTAATCCCCAACTACTTTTAACTTTAGAAAATGGCAAATTAAACGCATGCGCTAATGTCCAGCCAGATACATCGTAAAAAGTATTATCAGCAAAGTTTTTTTGCTCACTAAAAATCGCTTTTACCAAACGATATTGTGGTTGTGCTAATGGTACAAAATAGCTATGTGTACTGAAATTCTTACCATCTGCTTTTAATGATTTAGTAAGTGGGTAAGCGTTAATTTGATGCTGCTTTAACAATTCTAAAAAGTGCATGATGCGGGTGTTGTCGCTTGCACCTTCAACAACATAACCTTCAAAGCTTTCATCGCTGGCTAAATCAGTAGCCTGATTATAAAATTTAGCTTGGTAATCCAATAACGCTTGGCGGTTATCAACTGCTGCCTTAAAGGTAGATAAACTCGTTAACAGTTGATTTTTAATAGTGAAAGGAAAGCTCAAAGGTCCATTTATGGTGTCTTGAATATGCCCACGAGAACTTGCTTGCTCAAATAAAATGCCTATGCCGCCATTTACATCTGGGTAAGTTGAGCCTTTTCCATAGTAAAAATCGTCAAAGCTTTCTTCTGTAAAATAAAGTGCATTGTTTTCATCTAAGGTTTTTGCATGATAGTTAGCAATTGCCTTTGTTAAGGTAACATTTTCATCAGGTGTTATAGGGTGCTTACGACTTGGAATACCTGGTTGAAAAAAGTAACTGCTGTTTGGACCCATCTCATGAAAGTCAGTTAAAATATTTGGTTTCCACTGATGAAATTTGGCAATACGCGCACGCGATTCAGGATGCTGTAGTAATAACCAGTCACGATTTAAATCAAACCAGTAATGATTGGTACGACTACTTGGCCAGTTTTCAACATGTTCACGGGTTTTAGGGTCACTTGATAAGTTCATGCCTCGGTTACTGTTTGCCCAATTAGCAAAACGAGCAAGCCCGTCAGGATTAAGTGAAGGATCGAGTAAAATAACCGTGTTATTTAATAGCTCATCTATTTCAGTACCTTGTGCAGCAGCTAAGTAATATGCCACCAGCAAAGATGAGTTACTACCTGATGACTCATTACCATGCACACTGTATCCCATCCATACAACAGCAGGGTCGTCTTGTGCTTTACTACTGTTATTACTTAAGCGTGCTAAGTGAGCTTGGCGTGTCTGCTCTATGCTTGGTAGCTTATCAGCAGCAGTAATTGTTAGCATTACTAACGGGCGTTGTTCATGCGTGCGGCCAATCACCTCAAAATTTATACGGTCGCTTTTATCAGCAAGTATTTCCATATAACGTACGAGCTGATCGTGTCTCACGTGCCACTCTCCTACTTCGTAACCGAGTACTTGCTCAGGAGTAGGAATTGAAGGGTCAAATTTTACATCTTGTTCAAAATAATACGAAAGTGGCTTAGCTACACTTGAAAAGCTAAGCAACACCACCATTAATGTTAATACCAAACGCATATAAATCACTCAAAAAATGTTCGTTGTTTGCACGCTACCATTGCTTAAAATAGATGCCAACTTTTTACGCTCAACACTAGCCGCAACACGATGAGCGGAGTATGATACGCAGTATCCGAGTAATTTAGTCAAGTATAGATGGTTTTATGATTTCTATTTCCGAAACAGCGCAAGCGCATTTTGCTAAACTATTAGCAGATCAATCACAACAAACCAATATTCGTGTGTTTGTTGTAAACCCTGGTTCATCACAAGCGGAATGTGGTGTGTCTTATTGTCCAGAAGACGCTGTAGAAGCGAGCGATATTCGCCTAAACTTTAACGGTTTTGATGCCGTTGTAGATGCAGAAAGTGCTCCATTTTTAGAAGAAGCTGAAATCGATTTTGTTACCGACAAAATGGGTACTCAGTTAACGCTAAAAGCACCAAATGCAAAGGCGCGTAAAATAGGTAACGATGCATCGTTAAACGAGCGTGTACAGCACATGCTAGAAACCGAAGTAAATCCACAACTTGCTAACCACGGTGGCCAAGTAAGCCTTGTTGAAATTACAGCTGCAGGTATTGCTATACTTCAGTTTGGTGGTGGTTGTAACGGTTGTTCTATGATCGATGTAACGCTAAAAGAAGGCATTGAAAAAGAAATGATAGCTAAGTTTGAAGAAATCACCGGTGTTGCTGATATAACAGAGCACGAAGCGGGCGATCACTCTTACTATTAGGCCTTGTAAATGCTAAAGCAGCTTATTTATCGCTTAGGGAGCAACCCTAAGCTGAGCTTAAAGCGCTTTTTTCGCGGCTTAGCA
The DNA here is from genome assembly GCF_011378685.1 of Pseudoalteromonas sp. C8. Lineage (NCBI taxonomy): Bacteria > Pseudomonadati > Pseudomonadota > Gammaproteobacteria > Alteromonadales > Pseudoalteromonadaceae > Pseudoalteromonas > Pseudoalteromonas sp. C8. The sequence goes on along the minus strand of NZ_WTKT01000019.1, from coordinate 34,765 downwards.
CTGTTTGTGCTAGCCGTGATATTCATATCTATTGGGTATTACACTCACTACAGCTTACAAATAATTGGCGTTATAATTTTACTCCCCGCATTATTTTTTGCCGGTTGGGGCTACTGCGGTATTTTTGCTAATCGTTTTTCACAAGTTTTAAAAGATATGGGCCCTAAACACCACGACCCCGATCTCTGGAAATAAACCATTTATTTAGTTTAATCTAATAGCCGATTATTTATTTTTAAGTGGTGATATTTAATTATTAATGTAACCCCGCGCATTAACATAAAACAGCTCATAGCCAGCCATAACCCGTTATTTTGCAAGTCTATAAACACCCAAAACACACCAAAAAAGCCAACTCCAGCTGAAAGTATCATACTGTTACGCATGTTCTTTGCTCGCGTAAGCCCTACAAAAACACCATCAAACAAAAAGCAACTCATGGCCAAAATAGGCAACACTATTAGCCATGGTAAATAGTGTGTTGCCTCTTGAATAACCTCTGGCACATTGGTTAAAAGCTTGATTATACCGCTGCCAAATAATGCAAAAAAAGCGCTATATAAGACGCCAAAAAGCATGCCCCAAAATACACTTATTTTAACCCAAAGCTCTATATTTTTAACGCTTCCTTGGCCTTTAGCTTGCCCTACTTTTGCCTCAGACGCGTAAGCAACGCCATCAAGAGCAAAACTCACCAACATTAGAAAGTTAAGTAAAACAGCATTAGCAGCTAATGTGGTTTCGCCTATACGCGCTGCGTAAAACGTCATAAAACTAAAGCATAATTGCAGTATTAAAGAGCGAATAAATATATCTCTATTCAAACTCAATAATTCAGCCATTTTGCTAATACTCAACCAATTCGGTACATTTAGATCAATGTCTTGTTTTTTAGCTAGTTTAACCACTAAAAACAGTGCAAATACTAAAGCCGTATAATCAGCAATAAGTGAAGCCCACGCAGCGCCTGCAACTGCCCAATCTAAATAAACAACAAAATAAATATCGAGTACTATATTAACGATATTAGTGACGAGTAATAAATAAAATGGACCTCGACCATAATGCACACCAAGCATCCACCCCAGTAACACTAAATTACATAATGCTGCTGGAGCACTAAAAATACGAATGCTAAAATACTGATACGCTTGGGTAAGTACGTCGCTATTGGCGGCGGAGAGGTAAGCTATAGCGTGCTTTATTAATGGGGATAACACAATTAATAGCACGGCCACTGCGCTTGCAAGCAATAGGCTTCGTTTAAGTAAAGCGGCAAGTTGGGTTAAATCGTTTTTTCCGTATGCTTGTGCCACGAGTCCCGTGGTGCTCATTCTTAAAAAACCAGCAAGCCAAAATAAAATAGATATAACTGCAGAGCCAAGGGCAATACCCGCTAAGTAATGAGCGCTTCCTAAGTGCCCAATTACAGCAGTATCAACAATTCCTAACAACGGCACTGTGATATTTGATAGTATCATCGGACCCGCTAACAACAGCAAGCTTTTATGGTGTGCCTTATTATGTATAAGAAATTGTTTCATTTAGTATTATTTATCCTCATTAGTGTATCTGTGCGGGCTCAAGCAGCCGTTATTTTACAGTATCATCATGTTAGTGAAACCCTACCCGCTGTAACAAGCGTTAGCGCCAATACATTCACTAAACATTTGAGCTATTTAAAAGAGCACAACTTTAACGTTATTCCTCTTAATGACTTAATAAACGCACTTCAGCAAGGTGAAACCTTACCTGATAAAACTGTCGCCATCACCTTTGATGATGGTTATAACAATAACTATGAACAAGCCGCGCCTATTTTAGAAAAGTTTGGCTACCCGTACACTATCTTTGTAAATCCTAAATTAATAGACGAGGGCATGAGCTACGTAATGGGGTGGGATAAGCTCAAAGAATTATCTAAAAAAGGGGCATTAATAGCCAATCATAGCGGACAACATGATTACTTACACCTTAAGCTTGAAAACGAAACCGATGCACAATGGCAATCACGTATTAAGCAAGATATTATTAGCTCTCAAAAGCGTATAAAAGAAGAAATAGGCCACGACTATAAATACTTAGCATACCCGTATGGTGAGTTTAATAACGAGCTGCAAGCACTTGTGACAGAGCTTGGTTTTGTGGGTATTGGTCAGCACTCCGGCGCTGTAAATAAAGACTCTAATTTTAGCCGCTTACCGCGTTTTCCTGCATCAGGCTTTTACAGCAAACTAGAAACTCTTATTACTAAGCTTAACTCACGCGCGTTTAATATCACCAATTTAACTTATCAAGATAGCGTTACACAACAAAATCCACCCACGCTCACAATTGAATTTAAAATGGGTGACTTTCATAAAAGCCAATTTGCCTGTTACGTATCAAGCGTAGGCCAAGCAGATTTAAAATGGGTAAATAAAAATACAGTCGAAATAACCTCACCAAAGGTGCTTAATAAAGGACGATCTCGTTTTAATTGTACGGCCCCTTCTATTTCTAACCCTGGTGATTATTTTTGGTTTTCACAGCCTTGGGTAATTGAAGCGCCTAAACCTTAACTGCCTGATGTAATAGTCGCTGGGTTATTTTATCCAGCGCAACTATCTCGTCTGCTGCATTTAACTCAGCGGCAGCCTTAGGCATACCCCATACCACCGATGAGTACTCATCTTGAGCCAAGGTATACGCACCGTTTTGTTTTAGTGCAAGTAACCCTTTTGCGCCATCACTCCCCATCCCTGTTAGTATGGCTGCAACTACGTTTTTAGCTCCTGTCTCAACTAATGAGTTAAACAGCACATCTACCGCAGGTTTATGTCTGTTGACCGGCTCGCCATCATCAAGCTGGCAATACAAGCTAACACCTCGCTTTTTAATACTTAAATGAAAACCACCTGGTGCTATATAAGCCCAGCCAGTGCTAAGCTTATCGCCATGTTCAGCCTCTTTCACATTTATCGTGCATGTACGATTCATTCGCTCAGCAAATGAGGCGCTAAACACAGGAGGAATATGCTGAGTAATTACAATGGGCGGGCAATTTTGTGGCATTTTAATAAGTACTTCTTTGATAGCCTCAGTACCCCCCGTGGAAGCACCTATCGCAATTACTTTATTAAGTAAAAATTGAGAATGGGTATTAATAGGCTCATTTGTGACGACCGTTTTTTTATAGCTTCTTACTCTTGCTCCAGCAGCTATTCGCACCTTTTGTTGAACAAGTGATGCATATTGGCTCAATTGCTCTCTTACGTTATTAGTAGGCTTAGCTATAAAATCAACAGCCCCTAATTCGAGTGCCTCGAGTGTAATAGGAGAGCCTTTTTGGGTCAGTGTTGAAATCATCACTACTGGCATTGGTCTTAATCGCATTAAGTTTTTTAAAAAAATAATGCCATCCATTTTTGGCATTTCTACGTCGAGCGTTAATACATCAGGATTTAACTTTTTTATCATTTCGCGAGCTTCGTAGGGATCCTCAGCGCTCCCCACTACCGTAATATCTTTAGCTTGCTGTAATATTTCAGTGAGTAAACGCCTAATTAAGGGGGAGTCGTCAATTATTAATACTTTAATCATGCATACTCCTAAAACAGCTCTATATCAGTTACTACTTCTTGCTTTTTAAGGTTTTGTAAGTAACGGACTTCGCGTTTTTCAATCGTATTATTATGTAGGTTTTTAAGTTTTTTCATATGAACTTTACCGGTGTTCGGATGAAAAAATATTTTTCGTGGCCATGGTCCACCCATATCGTGGGCAACTAGATTTAATGCCTCTTCTTTAATATACGCCGCTGCAAAACTAATATTACCCAGCCCTATATCAGTCATCGCACTAATAATTTTACCCCCACCAAAAAGTTTTACTTTTAGGTTACGGCGAGACGCACCATTTTTTAAAACTTCGTTTATAAGATACTCCATAGCCCAATTGCCATACCGACAACTTAAACTATGCGCATTCTTAAGTTCTACTCCCTTTTGAATTGGTAACATAAAGTGATTCATGCCCCCAATCCCTAGTACTTCATCGTAAACACAAGCCGCGATACACGAACCCAAAACTGTAGAGATCAGCTCATTATTTTTAGAAACATAAAACTCACCCGGAAGCACTTTAGCAACAACGCTACCTCGGCCCGAGTCCCAATATCGTTTAATATGTTCAAAGTTAGGTAATACCGGCCTAAACTCTGCGTGCATTTTGTCCCTTTTGATACATAGTTTTCCCTAAATTTTTAAATTGCGTATGCTCTTTTCCCATACTTTCTGAGTGACCTAAAAACAAATAACCTTGTTCATTTAATATATTGGCGTAACGTTTAAAAAGCTGATCTTTTGTTTCTTTATCAAAGTAAATAACAACATTACGACATAAAATAAGATCAAATGATCCTTTCATTGGCCAATCTTGCAATAAGTTTAAACGCTTGAATGAAATAGACTCTTTTAGCCTATCTTTAACTTTATAGTTTTCACCGTCTTTACTTTTTAAAAACCAACGCTTAAGTTGCACGTCATCTAAGCCGTTAACATTCGCTGCGGTGTAAATACCCTTTTGTGCTTTTGCCAATACATTAGAATCTAAATCGGTTGCTAGTATTTTTACATCCCAATTGCTCGGAAATGCATTATTTAAAGTCATCGCCAAACTGTAGGGCTCTTCTCCTGTTGAGCAACCTGCAGACCAGATTCTTACTCGCTTACTATTTTTATTTGCCTTTAAGAGAGCTGGTACAAGCTCAGATTTTATAAATTCAAAGTGGTGTATTTCACGAAAAAAAGACGTTAAGTTAGTTGTTATTGCATTAATAAAGGCATCAAACTCCTGCTCTTTATGGCTATTTAAATACTCTAAATAGGCTTTAAAGTCAGTTAGTTTTCGCTCTCTAATACGTCTTGCTAAGCGTGAATAAACCATCTCTCGCTTATGCTCACCTAATACAATTCCACATGCGCTATAAACTAAACTGGCAATTTCTTTAAAGTCGCGGTCGGTACACAAAAACTCTTTCATTGTTCGCTCTCAATTTAGCCTGCCAAATAATACCTCGCTGTGATTATGTATTCAGCGAGGTGTATAAGAAGATTGGTTGTTAAAATTCTTCCCATTCATCAGCAGAGTCTACAAAGTTATCGCCTCTGGGTTTATTACTTACAAAACTGCTTTGCGACTTATGAGATAATTTAGGTGTGCGCATAGTCGGCGAAATCATCGCCATCTCTTGCTGACCTATTGAGAAAAAGTTGAGTAGTTGGCGCATCTCATTAGCTTGCTCAGCCATAGACTCGCCAGCGGCAGAGGCTTGCTCTACTAAGGCGGCATTTTGTTGCGTCATTTCGTCCATTTGTGAGATAGCGGTATTAACTTGTTCAATACCCGCACTTTGTTCTTCAGATGCCTCTGTAATATCAGAAATCATTTGCGTCACTCTTTGTACCGATACAACAATCTCTTTAAGTGTAGCGCCCGACTCATTAACTAATTGAGAGCCATCAGCTACTTTGCCTACACTATCTCTTATTAACTCTTTAATTTCTTTCGCTGCGCCTGCAGAGCGCTGTGCTAAATTACGCACTTCACCTGCAACAACCGCAAAGCCTCGACCTTGTTCACCAGCCCTTGCAGCCTCTACTGCAGCATTAAGCGCTAATAAGTTAGTTTGAAATGCTATTTCGTCAATGACACCAATAATATCTGCAATTTTCTTGCTCGACTCATTAATTGCCGACATGCTCGTAACTGCTCTATTTACAACCTCACCACCTTGAATCGCCTTTTCGCATGTTTCTTCTGCTAAATCGTTTGCCACTTTTGCGTTATCAGCATTTTGGCGAACGGTGCTAGTCATCTCTTCCATGCTCGACGCTGTTTCTTCAAGTGACGAGGCTTGCTCTTCTGTACGTTGGCTTAAATCAGCATTACCTTGAGAGATTTCCTCTGCACCACTGGCTACAAGCGTTGCCGATGAATTAATGCGATTAATCACTTCCGTTAACTTATCTGCCGTAGCATTAGCATCGCGTTTGAGTTTATCAAATGAGCCTTTATATTCTTTTTCAACTCGTTTTGATAAATCACCATTTGCCATCGCATCGAGCATACTGCCCGTGTCAGCAACTGCATCATCAACTATTTTAACTAAGCTATTTAGCCCTTGAGCCAAACGTAAAAAGAATCCTTCCTTGCCTTCTTCCGCGACTCTTGTATCTAATTCGCCATTACCTGCAGCGCTAATAAGTTCGGCTATTTCTTTTTCAAGCGCAACCTCATTGGTCCTATCTTCCCACTCAACAATGGTGCCTAAATGCTTTCCATCTTGGCTAATCCAAGGTGAAGCAATTAAGGTGAAAGTGACACCTGCTAAAAGTAATTCGGCTTTATGAGGCTTATCGAGATTTTTTAATAAATCGCGCTGATGATTAGGGTGCTTATGAAAATCATCAACACAGGTGCCAATTAAATTATCAACAGAAAAGCTTGGTAATACAGTTTGTAATTCTTTTTCGCGGACTTTTAGCATTTGCTGAACACGATCGTTCACAAATACTATATTAAGGTCTTCATCAGCAATCATTACGTTCGCTTGGCAAACTTTAAGCGCATTTGCTAAATCGGCTGCTTTACGAGATGCTTTTTCAAGCTCTTTTTGTTCAGTAATATCAGATGCGTATTTAATCACTTTAAACGGCTTGCCGTTCATATCATAAATTGGGTTATAAGATGCTTGAATCCAAACCTCCTGACCCTGCTTCCCTATTCTTAAATATTCCCCTGAATCAAATTCACCGCGACCTAGTTTGGCCCAAAACTCTTTATATTCGATACTATTTGCATGTTCGGGTTCAATAAAAAGCCTATGGTGCTGACCTTTAATCTCGCTAAGTTGATAACCAAGTGCATTTAAAAAGTTATCATTGGCATCAATAATAGTGCCATCTAAATTAAACTCGATAACCGCTTGAGATTTACTTATAGCACTAATTTGCCCTGAAGCTTCTGCTGCTATTAACTTTTGCTCGGTCACGTCGGTGGCAAACTTAACTACTTTTAATACTTGCCCTTGCTCATCAACAATTGGGTTATAAGTTGCTTGGATCCATACCTCAGCTCCACCTTTTGCATTACGCTTAAACTCATCTGAGATAAACTCGCCATTACGCAGGCGTTGCCAAAAGTTCTTATAATCGTTGCCCTGAGCTTCATCTGGGTCAACAAACATAGAGTGATGCTGGCCTTGAACCTCTTCAAGACGATAGCCCATCGCGTTTAGAAAATTCATATTTGCAGTAATTATTTTTCCGTTAGGTTCAAACTCAATCACCGCTAATGATTTATTCAATGCGTCTACAATTAAATCATTACTTGATTTTGACTGCTTTGGATTACTAAACCATCCCATGCTCATCACCACCTTTAAGTTTATTATTCATTTAGTTTCTATTTGCTAAATATTCATTGTTTTTTGCAGGTCAATTAGCGCTACCATTTTTTCACCAACATTCACCAACCCAGCTACATATTCACAATTATTCGACTCAGATAAACTAGGAACCGCTTTCGCATCTTGCTCCGCAATACTGTAAACATCAGAAACGGCATCAACAGCAACACCTATAATTTTACTACCTAGTTCAAATTCTATTTTGACAACGATAACCACCGTTAATGGCCCATAGTCGACACTTGGTAATCCAAAGCGCAACCGTAAATCAATAATTGGCACTATTGTTCCACGTAAATTAATAACGCCTTTTACAAATTCAGGCGCATTGGGCAGTACTGTAATTTCTTCCCAACTGCGAATTTCTTGTACTGTTAAAATATCAACGCCGTATTCTTCATCAGCCATAATAAAAGTTAAAAACTGTTTTACACCTTGCTGTTGCTGAAGATTTAATTGATTACTTAACTGGCTTTGCTCTGAGCTCATAAAGCCTCCAAAGTGGCTTGCGTTTCGATCGTTAATTCTTGGCTACCTGGTTTTTTTAAACCTGAGAGCTTTATTAAGCCGCTAATGTCCACAATCAGCGATACACGCCCATCGCCTAAAATAGTGGCTCCCGATACGCCATCAACTTTATGATAGTTAGCCTCTAAACTTTTAATAACAACCTGTTGTTGAGACAGTAAATCATCAACTAATAAACCCACCTTTTGGTTATCTGTTTCTACAACAACAAGCAGCGTTTTATCGAGTGATTCAATGGCATTTTTATGATTAAAAATATCGTAGAGCCTTAAAATAGGAATGTATTCGTCCCGAAGCCTCAATACATCAAGGTTTTTACCCACTCGACTCACTTTAGCAATATCAATTTGCAGAGATTCCACAATAGAAATGAGCGGGATAATATAAGTATGCTGAGCCACCTTAACTAATTGCCCATCTAAAATAGCGAGAGTAAGTGGTAATCTAATAGTAAACGTAGAACCAACACCCGCCGCTGAGGTTACTTCTACTGAGCCATTTAATGATTGAATATTTCGCTTAACTACATCCATCCCAACTCCACGACCAGATAAGTCACTTACCTCATCTACTGTCGAAAAGCCGGGCATAAAAATAAGCTCATTTATTTCATCGTCACTGAGATGGTTATCAGCTGAGATTAATTCGTTAGCGATGGCTTTTTCTTTTATTTTTTTTGTATTTAACCCCTGCCCATCATCCATTATTTCAATAACAATGTTTCCACCCTGATGAAATGCATTTAAGGTTACTGTGCCAACGGGATCTTTACCTGCCGCCAGTCTTTGCTCAACAGTCTCTAATCCATGATCAAGTGAGTTCCTCACTAAATGCACCATAGGATCGGATATTTTTTCCATTACTGTTTTATCAAGCTCGGTTTGCTCTCCAATCAACTTTAGCTCAACTTGCTTATTTAGTTTTTGCGCTATATCTCGCACTAATCGAGGAAAACGACTAAATACAAAGTTTATTGGCAGCATACGAATGCGCATCACATTTTCTTGTAAATCACGCGTATTATGGGCAAGTTGCGCTAGACCTTCTTGTAGTAAAGTAATTGTGGCTGGTGTGATTTCTTGTTCGCTGAGTTGATTTAGCATAGCTTGTGTAATAACAAGTTCGCCAACCATGTTTATTAACGAATCAACTTTATCAATACCAACTCGAATGGAGGTAGACTCTGGTGTACTTGCAGGTTTTTTATCTTTATTAGCAGCGGGTTGCTTTGGCTTACTAGGTAGCTCACCTACTTTTATTAAATCGGATGTTTCAAGCTCAACAGCTTTAGATATCTCACCTCGATTAGGTTGTATTGGCTCATCATTGCCAAATAAGCCTCCGCATAATTCAATTTTTATGTCGGCATCGTCTTCTACCCATTCAAATACTTCTTTTATGGCTTTTTCATCATGGCTGGTATCTAAAAAAAAGCGCCAATGTAAAAAGCATTCATCACTGCTCAAATCTGTAATTTCTGGAACTTCATCGTAAAATACTGTGGTTTCTAACTCACCTAGCTCTTCAAGCTCACTGATCATATACAGTGGCTCGTTTCCTGTTTTAAATAAATGATGATGGGGTTTAAAGTCTATTTGATAGGTGTTACTACTTGTTTGCTCGCCAAAGCTTTGAGGTTTATTTTCTTGTGTTTCGTTTTTCATTCCAAGTACATGTTCAAATTGTACTTTTAACAAATCTGCCTCAGTTAAATCTGGCTCTTGCTCACCTTGAAGTGCAGCAAGTAAAGCGCGCAAGCAATCCACAGCTTTGAGTAATAAATTGACATGCTCGGTACTAAGCTCTCGTTCACCTTGGCGAATTTGATCCAGTAGTGTTTCAAGTACATGAGTAAAGTCAGCAACGGAGCTAAAGCCAAAAGTACCACTGCCTCCTTTTATTGAGTGAGCAGCTCTAAAAATAGTGTTGATAGTTTCTAAATCTTCCTCACCTGGCACTAAGTTTAATAACTCAGCCTCCATGGTATCTAGGCCTTCAAAACTCTCTTCAAAGAAAACTTCAAAAAATTGACTTAAATCTATACTCACACTGCGCTCCTTAGCGAATAACTTTTTTAATTACCGCTAGTAGCTGATCGGGATTAAATGGTTTTACAATCCAACCTGTTGCACCAGCAGCTTTACCCTCTATCTTTTTTTCTAAGCCCGACTCTGTAGTAAGCATCAGTAGTGGTGTAAATTTATAACTAGGTAAAGTACGCAGCTCTCGTATTAATGTAATTCCATCCATTATTGGCATGTTTACATCTGAGATCACGGCATCAAAGTCTTGTTGCTTGGCAATAGCGAGAGCTTCACTGCCATCCTTAGCTTCGGTTACATCAAACCCGGCAGTTTTTAATGTAAAGCTCACCATTTGACGCATCGATGCTGAATCATCAACCGCTAAAATTCTTTTCATATATACCCCTAACTTTTACTTTCGGTTGTTAAGTATTGGCTTAAGCCAAGTTTATTAATTGTATGCGTTAAGGCCTCGCTACTGCCTACCCATATTATTTTGTGCTGTATAGTAAGTAGGTGTTTTTGTAAGGCGCATAAAAGTTGAATTGAGGCAGTATCAGCAGAAATTACATCGTTAATATCAAGACAGATATCATCGTTGCTATTGAGTTCGTGTAGTAAGTCTTGATGTAGTGTTTCAACTTGCGTAATAGCAAGTTCGCTCGGAAGTTTTAGCATTTAGTAAGTGCATTCCCTGTCAATTCAATTCATAACAAAAGCTTAGCCCTAGTTATTAAAATTGCCATAAAATGCTTAATTAAATTTAACCTGTCGTTAAAATACAAAAAAAGGAGCCTAAAGCTCCTTTAAAATTGGTAAAAAGTAAAAAACTAGTTTTTATAGTAATCAGCTATTTTTTTAAACTCTTGCGTTAAAGTCGTCGCATTAATTAATGGCACACTACCTTGTTTAAATTCTGGTTTAAAAATAGCTCTAACGGCTCCATTTTGATCAACCATAGCGACCGAGGCACTATGATCAACAGCATATTCTGATTCACTACTATCGCTAATGGCGTAAATTAAACCAAGCTCTCGAACAACAGGAAAAAGGTGTTTATGCTCTCCCGACACAGCTAAAAAGTCTGGGTTAAAGTAATCTATATATTGCTTTCGTTTAGCTGGTGTATCGCGTTTTGGATCAACCGATAAAAACCAAACTTGTAGCGGATAATCTGCTTGTAAGTTTTTATAAACAGCATTTAACTTAGCAAGTGTTAATGGACAAATATCTGGGCAGCTTGTGTAGCCTAAAAATACTAAATTCCACTGTCCTAAAAATTGTTGCTTAGTTACTAATTCGCCGCGCTGATCGTTTAGCGTAAAATCAGACAGTGGCTTTGCATTTTCGTAAACTAATGCATCTACATCTGGTGGACTATTTTCATTTGAACATGCTGATAAAAACGAAACTAAAATAACAATTAATCCAAGCCATAACTGCTTCATAAAGGGAGCCATTTATCTATAAATAAGATTACAAAGAGTACCATTAAATGAATAATCGAAAAACGAAATAAGTCCATTGCAGTCTCATCATTTCCAGCAATTTTTAAATTGACAGCCTTATATATAAACACGGCATTTAATACACATGCACCTATCAAATAGATTAATCCAGACATACCGATTAAATAAGGTAATACGCAAACAACAGCGAGTAAAACAGAGTAAGCAACGACGCACGTTTTACAAAAATCGATACCATGGGTTACTGGTAACATAGGGATTTTAGCGCGTTCATAATCACTTTTTCGTGCTATAGCCAGCGCCCAAAAGTGTGGTGGGGTCCAGGTAAATATTATCATTACGAGTAACCAAGGGGCTGCTGCCATTTGGTTTGTTTCTGACACCCAACCTAATAATGGAGGCATTGCGCCAGCCAACCCACCTATAACAATATTTTGCGGCGTTGCACGCTTTAAAAATGATGTATAAACAAATGCATAACCTACCAATGCAAATAACGTTAATATAGCGGTTAAGGTATTAGCCCACACCATCAGCATAATAAAACCAGCAACCCCAATAACAGCTGCAAAACTAAGCGCATGTGTTTTACTTAAACGCCCTTTAGCCACAGGGCGATGACGAGTCCGCGCCATTTTTGAGTCTATCTCGCTATCAACCACATGATTAATAACCGCTGCAGCAGCAGAAAGTAGCCCTATACCTAACAAGCTAATAAACTGTACGACCATACCGCGCCCTACATCGGGAGCCAGCGCTAAACCAACCCAAGCTGTTAGCACCAGCATAGCTACCACTTTAAATTTACTAATTGCTAAGTAGTCTTGCAGCAAACTATGTGTACGCGAAATTAGCGATTGAGTATTAACGGGTAGCAGTATTTTTTTATCAATTATAAGTGCCATCATATTTCCCCTTTATGTGCGTGATTTTAGGTAATAACACAACCTAACCATGCTTAATAACAGTATGGCTGCCATCAAGTTATGCGCCAGTGCAACTCCCAACGGAATATGCCAATGTACTAAAATAAGTCCTAAGCTAATTTGGCAAAGCAGAACAAGTAATACACTCACAACGCAATTTTTAATTTTTTTAGAGTACGCTTGGCTGTATATTTTCCACATAATTAACGCCAGAACAATGCAAGTAACGAGTGCCCAAATGCGATGTAATAAATGAATAGACATACGCGCTTGCTGCGATAACACACCAAACTCATAATTACTGTGCTCAAGTGGTAATTGAAATACGCTACTCAATGAAAACGGTTGTGCGTAATTACACAATGGCAAACCACTACAATGTGGAGCGGCGTAATTTGCAGCCAGCCAACCACCAAGTGCAATTTGGATAATTAATACACTGAGCGCTACTAAACTTAAACCGAAATAGCGTTTTGCGCCGCTATCGCCACCCATAATAGGTTTTGCGGTTAGCCGTAAATATAAAAGCGTTATAAGTGACAAAATACTAAAGCCACCTAATAAGTGGCCCATTACAATAAGCGGCTGAAGGTTCATGGTTACTGTCCACATACCAAGGGCAGCCTGAAACACCACTAGTAGAAGTAAAGCCAAAGGCAATTTAACTGGCGTAGTTGGATATTGGCGTTTTAAAAAAGCCAACACAAATAAACCTAAAATAAGTAAGCCTAAAGCACCTGCAAAGTAGCGATGAATCATTTCTTTCCACGCTTTTGCGGTTTCGAACATCATATCGGGGTAGCTTTGAGTTGCTAAGGCTATGTCAGCCTCATGCTTAGGTACCGTTAAAAAGCCATAACAACCAGGCCAATCGGGGCACCCCAAACCTGCATCGCTTAAGCGGGTGTACGCACCTAAAGCAACTACAATCAAAGCGAGTAATCCTGTTATTAATACTAAGTTTTTATAATTTTTATACATCAGATACTCCAACTTAAGCTCAACTTAGTTAGCTAGAACGAGAATAGTTAAGTAATTTTTTTAGATCTTTTAATAACCCTTTTTGTACTAAACGGTTTTCTTGTGGCTCGACCTTAAAGGGATATTCAAGTACCACTAACCCCATATGATCAATTAAATATAAACTTGCAGGATTTAAACTCTGTTGCTCGGTAATAATTTTCCATGGTAGATTTTTATTGCTAGGGCTTCCCATTACAGCCATATCAACCTTGCCTTGGTTTTTACCAAGTGCCACATATAAATTATTAAGTGCATTGAGTTGTTCGCTGCACGGGGTGTTACATTCGTTTGAATAATTAAGTGCGATAGTCCATTGCTTGGGATTATCTTGCGGCCAATTTTTAAGTTTTATTTCTTGGCTTAAAAACTCACCATTATTAGTAATTGCAGTAGGCAACCAATCAAACTTTAATGCGCCATATGCCAAAATTAATGGGATAGCGCAGCAACCCACAAACAACAAAAGGGGATTATTTTTCATTATGTGTCCTTTTTTTACTTGCAAAAATAGCCACAACAGCACATGCAACAGCAATTAAAAACCATTGCACAGCGTAGGCATTATGCTTTTGAGGGCTCATAACAACTGCCTCATAATGAGGTGTTGCAATCTCATCACCAGTACCTTGCCTGTAGGCCATAAAATTAATTAATGATTGCTGGCTTTGAGTGCTCAGCATATTTAAGTCGATAGATTGGATTCTTGTAGGTAGGTCGTTATTTGTAGCTTTATCTTCAAGCGTAAAGCTACTTAAGTTATTTTCTTTTATTTGCGCCTTAAGAATAAAAACACCTGTAGGCAGAGTAACCTTTGGCAGTGTATCTCTAGATATAGGCGCTTTTACCCATCCTAAATTAACTAAAATCACTTTTTCTTCGCTGTCTGGCTTTAGTAAAGCAAGTAGGTCGTACCCTACTTGTCCGTTATAAACTTGATTATCTAAAAGCCAATATTGGTTTTGCACAAATCGCCCTTTTAACTCAACCAATACACCTGTTTTGTTCCAGCTATCTGGCAGGTTAAGTAATTGAGACCAGCTCATCACACCACGAGTCTGTTGCTTAGCAATAGCGGCTAGTTGCTGCTGTTTTTGCTCCCCCCTCTCCAACTGCCAAAACCCTAGTCGCACACACACAAGTACAACAACCACAACCATACAAAGTGTGATTAGTGAGCTAAGCTTTTGTTTGTGCCATAAAACTAACTGCATAAAGGGTCAACTCAGTGATTATTAAAATTATTATCGTACTGTTGTTAATATTTATACTTTTTAACTTATTTAGAGCATTGTTTATTATGGTGTCAGGGAAAACTGGAGGACGACCTATGTCTCACTTTTTAGGTCGTCGCGTATTGTTTTCGGTCGTTGTTTTAGTTGTTGTTATTGCAGCGCTTAAACTTGGTTTTATTAAAGCAAATAATTCGCCAATAAACGCTACAGCACATATACAAATACAAACAAACACAGCCACACCACATCAACAAAGTGCCAATACCAAGCAGCTGCTTGAAAAGCAAAATGCTTATCTTTAGTAAAGTGCCCTTTTAATATCCGTAAAAATATTACAAATAAAAGTACCGTCCCTAGCGTTACATGCATGCCATGAAAACCAGTCAATAAAAAGAACGTATTACCGTAAATACCCGCATCTAGCGTTAGGTTAAGGTCATTATATGCATGCATGTACTCCTCAACTTGCAGCCCTAAAAAGCAAACGCCCAATAAAATAGTAGCGCCTAAAAAAACTTTAAGTGGAGTGCGTTTATTGTTTTCCATCGCTACGTGGGCAAAATGTAAAGTAACTGAGGAAGTAAGCAGTATTAAGGTATTTATAAGCGGTAAGCCTTGCCAGCCCATAGCTTGAGTAGTTTCGCCAGCAGGTGTTGAAACTAGCGGCCAAACAGCTTCGAAAGTTGGCCATAAAACCTCGTTAGTCATTGCATTATTGCCTGCGCCTCCAAGCCAAGGTACCGACAATACGCGTGCATAAAAAAGCGCACCAAAAAAGGCCATAAAAAACATAACTTCAGAAAAAATAAACCAGCTCATACCTTGTCTAAAAGAGCGATCCATTTGTGCTGAGTACAAACCTTGGTCCGATTCATTAATTACATTTTTAAACCAGCTAAACAACATATACACAAGTACAGCAATACCGGCATAAAGCAGATAAACCCCGCTACCACCTTCTTTACCTACACTCATAACAGTCAAGCCTGCCCCTACTGCAATAAAAAACAATGCAACAGCACCTACAATAGGCCATGGGCTTTGCTCAGGTACGTAATAATGCTCATATTCTTGATTCATTTTATTTACTCCTAGTTTCACACTAGTTTAAAAAGCTAGTTGTTACTTGCCACCAGCTGTTCACTAATATCAAATACGGTATAAGATAAAGTTAATTCTTCAATATCGCTCGGCAGTGCGGTATCAACATAAAAAAGTAATTTAAATTCAAGTTCTTCCCCTGCTTTTAGAGGTTGCTGATCAAAGCAAAAACAGGCTATTTTGTGTAAATACTTTGCCGCTTTACCTGGTGAGACTGATGGTACAGCCTGCATTACTTTATCTAGGTTGCTGTTATTTTTAGCACTAAACATTACTTCACGCATTGCACCGGGTTTTACCACTACACTGTATTCTTTTGATTTAACTTCAAACGGTGCACCACTTTGTGCGTGAGTAGTAAAGCTAACGCCGACTTCTCGGTTTTGTACTATTTGTGTACTTTGCTCTGCCTGCTCAAGCGAAGGTTTTCCATTAAGCCCTGTTACATCACAAAACACGTCATACAAAGGTACTAAAGCAAAGGCAAAGGCAAACATGCCTATGCAAATAAGTACCAAACGTTTGAGTAGCGGTGCGTGTGTCATTACTTAATTACCGGCGGCGTAGAAAAAGTATGATATGGCGCTGGAGAGTCAACTTCCCACTCAAGCCCTTCTGCCCCTTCCCATACTTTTGCAGGCACTTTATCACCGCCACGCGCGCATTTAATTACCACAGCTACAAACAACAATTGCGATAAACCAAAGGCAAATCCACCAATACTTATGATTGCGTTAAAGTCGGCAAATTGAAGTGCATAATCGGGAATTCGACGCGGCATACCGGCAAGCCCTACAAAATGCATAGGAAAAAACAATACGTTCACACTCACCAGCGATAGCCAAAAATGCCATTTAGCTAGCGTGATATTAAACATATTGCCCGTCCACTTGGGCAGCCAGTAATAGGCCCCCGCCATTATCGAAAATACAGCCCCTGTTACTAATACATAATGAAAATGCGCCACTACAAAATAAGTATCGTGGTACTGAAAGTCAGCAGGTGTAATTGCCAGCATCAACCCCGAAAAGCCACCTAAGGTAAACAGCACAATAAACGCAATACTAAAAAGCATTGGCACTTCAAAAGTTATTGAGCCTTTCCACATTGTGGCAACCCAATTAAATACTTTTACTCCTGTAGGTACCGATATAAGCATGGTCGCGTACATAAAAAACAACTCGCCAGCGACCGGCATCCCAGTGGTAAACATATGATGAGCCCATACAATAAAGCTCAATAGTGCTATGGAGGATGTGGCGTATACCATTGAGGCATAGCCAAAAAGTTTTTTACGAGAAAAGGTAGGTACTATTGTAGATATAATGCCAAAGGCAGGAAGAATCATTATGTATACTTCGGGATGACCAAAAAACCAAAAAATGTGTTGGAACATCACCGGGTCGCCACCGCCTGCGGCATCAAAAAAGCTGGTCGCAAAATACTTATCGGTAAGTACCATAGTGACAGCCCCTGCAAGCACTGGCATTACCGCTATTAATAAAAAGGCAGTAATTAACCACGTCCATACAAATAAGGGCAACTTCATCCATGTCATGCCGGGAGCACGTAAGTTCACTATAGTTACAATCACATTGATTGCGCCCATTATTGAGCTAATCCCCATAATATGTACGGCAAATACAAACAATGCAGTATTGTCATTACTGTATGTTGTAGACAGTGGTGCATAAAAAGTCCAACCAAATGCAGGACCCCCACCAGGCATAAATAACGATGCCAATAGGATTAAAAACGCAAACGGTAAAATCCAAAAGCTCCAGTTATTCATTCTTGGCAATGCCATATCTGGCGCGCCAATCATGAGTGGTATCATCCAGTTAGCAAGGCCTGTAAAGGCCGGCATAACCGCACCAAACACCATAATTAAACCATGCACTGTGGTCATTTGATTAAAAAAGTGAGGATCGACCAACTGTAAACCTGGTTGAAATAATTCAGCTCTGATCACCATGGCCATTCCACCACCAATTAAGAACATGGTCAGCGAAAAAATTAAATATAAACTACCTATATCTTTATGATTAGTTGTGTAAAGCCAGCGTTTAAAACCTTTAGCTGGGTGATGAGCATGATGAGCTTCATTGGCGTTAGGTTGTTCTACTATGCTACTCATTAGTTCGCCTCCACTTTGGCATCAAGTGCTGCCTGTATTTGACTCGGTTGAATAACATCACCCGTATCATTACCCCACGCATTACGTTTATAAGTAATAACCGCTGCTAATTGCTTTATAGATAACTGTTTGGCAAATGCTTGCATTGCCGTACCGGGTCGCCCATGGATAACTACATCAATGTGATCTTTTATATCGCCAAGCACTATAGGGCTGCCTTTAAGTGCAGGAAATACACCCGGTAACCCCATGCCAGTAGGCTGATGACATGCAGCACAATTGGCCATATATACTTGTTCGCCTAAAGTCATTAATTCTTCTTTTGGGAGGGTTTTATCAAGTAATGCGGCATCTGCTAATGCTGCTTTTTGTTTAGCTTGCTTTGCATCTGCAAGCCACGTTTTAAAATCAGCCTCAGATTTAGCGACCACCACAACGGGCATAAAGCCATGATCTTTACCACACAACTCAGCACATTGGCCTCGGTAAGTACCTTCTTCGTTTATGTTCGTCCATGTTTCGTTTATAAAGCCGGGATTCGCATCTTTTTTAACTGCAAAATCAGGTACCCACCAAGAGTGAATAACATCGTCAGAAGTCATTAAAAATCGTACTTTTTGATTTATTGGCAGTACGAGAGGTTTATCAACCTCAAGTAAGTAGTTAGGATTTTTATCTGCAAGATTCGCTATTTCATCTTGCGGGGTAGATAAAATAGAGTAGAACTCTACATCTTCACCCATATATTCATAATGCCATTTCCATTGCGAGCCTGTAATTTTAATAGTGAGATCAGCTTTGCTGGCATCTTCCATTGCAATTAGGGTTTTAGTGGCTGGTACTGCCATAGCAATTAAAATAACAAACGGGATTGCAGTCCAAAGTATTTCTACTTTAGTGCTTTCGTGAAATTGGGCAGGTACAGCCCCTTTAGATTTACGGTGATGAATAAGTGCCCAAAACATAATTGCGAACACTATCACCCCAATCACACAACATATTATAAATATGGTCATGTGCAGCTGATATACATTATTGCTTATATCGGTTACGCCTTTGCGCATATTGTATTGGCTGTTAGCCAAAACTGGGTGCGAAAAAACACATAATATAAGCCACAAGGTAGAGGTCAGTTTACCCATGTGACGGCTCCTTTGATGCTATTGCGAATGCAAAGCGAAGAGGCATACGGCTTAAACGCCAATTCGTTATTTTTATTTTTTTAGTCAATCTCATTTAATATTGATTGGTTTTGCTGCGCCAACAACGGGTTTGTGTATATTGTGTGTTCTCAAAACTAAAAAGCTGTGAGTTATTATTAGCTCAGCACATTAATAATTAGCTAAAAAATGAACAACAAGCAAGTTTTAGTATAAAAAACAATCAGGTGATATTGAGTAATTAATAAAAAATCAGTAACCAACTAGGTAACAGTAAGTTCAAAAGATGAGCAAAACAAAGGGGTTTAACGTATTCGGAGGGGGAAAATATAAGTGCAAAAAAGTTTACAGCTTAAATTGTCAGTGAGCTATTTATGCCCTATTTTTAGTGCGAATTTAAAACAAAAAATGCGTACTAATTAGTACGCATTTATAAAACTGCTTGTTTAAAAGCTATTTTTAAAGTCACATCCAATCAGCGTTTCTTATAACGCCAACGGCTAAGCCTTCAATATTAAAAGACTCATTCTCAAGATCTACTTCAATAGATTCAAAATCGTCGTTTTCAGCATGAAGTAATACTTTACGACCCGCTTTCTCAAGACGTTTTACAGTTACGTCTTCATCTAGGCGGGCAACAATAACTTGCCCGTTTTCAGCGGTTTGAGTACGATGTACAGCAAGTAAATCACCATCCATAATACCAATATCTTTCATGCTCATACCGTTAACGCGTAGTAAAAAATCTGCAGCCGGTTTAAACATTAATGGATCGATTTTGCAGTGACTTTCAACGTGCTCTTGCGCCAAAATAGGTGAACCAGCAGCAACACGCCCTATAAGCGGTAAACCTAATTGTTCTGGCTCTTCTTCTTCAATTAACTGAATACCACGGCTTGCACCTGGTTTCATTTTAATTGCGCCTTTTTTAGCAAGTGCTTTTAAATGTTCTTCAGCAGCATTGGCACTTTTAAAACCTAATGTTTGCGCTATTTCAGCACGTGTAGGAGGCATACCAGTGTCTTTAATAAAAACTTTAATTAGTTCGAGTATTTGAGCTTGGCGGTTCGTTAATGGTCGCATACAACTGGTTTTCCATACAGTACATTTAACTGTGAGTATATACAGTTAAATAAAAATCGCAAATTTAAATTAAGCCTTAAAATAGCCAAAGTAATTTCACTTGTGTACATTTTAGGGATATAACTAAAGCTAGATTTATAAATGATTAAAAAAGCAAAGGAGTCATTATGAGTATTTGGTACCAGCCCATCACTTTAGAGCTGTGCAAGCAGTTAGAACAAGGCATTGATGGCCAAGGAACATTAATGAAAACCATGGGAATAGAAGTCACTGAAATTGGTGATGATTACTTAGTAGCCACTATGCCGGCAATTCCTGAGCATCATAATCCAATGGGAATGGTTCACGGCGGTGCTAACGTTGTACTTGCCGAAACAGTTGCCAGCTATGCAGCTAACTTTGTTGTCGATTTTACAAAATTTTACTGCGTGGGGCAGGAAATTAGCGCAAGTCATTTAAAAGCATCTCGCAACGGCACTTTAACAGCAACGGCAAGAGCGTTTCATATTGGCAAACGTAGTTCAGTGTGGGAAATAAAAATTACAAATAGCCGCAATGAGCTGTGCTGCGTATCAAAAATGACCGCAGCAGTCGTAGAGCGAAGATAGTTACTTTTCGATTGGGTAAATTGTAATTTCCATACCCGCACCAATCGCAGATATACGTAGTAATGTATCTGCATCTAAGGCTTGATTAAAGCACTTAGGTGAAGTGCCTGATTCAAAACCAATATCAAACGTTCTACGTGAACAGCTTAACCATTGTTTTAGCGCGTTACGCGAACACGATTCAATAAGCTCACATATATGGTTTATTGCTTTGTCAGGCGTGTTTACTACACCTGTTGCTTCAATACGCGCTAATTGACGGTATTCGTCTTTGTCATAATGTAAAATCGTCGCGACTTTTTTCAAGTCTGCCACTAGCAAACTAATATCTTGCTTTGATTCAAGCTCAAGATCTACATTTAAAAATTGAATTTCCGACATCGTTTCGTATTTATCCTCTAATAATTTCATTGCAAACTTTAACGCAGTTTTACCGTTATACCAAATCAACTATGCTCTATTAACCACTTTATATAGATATTTCGCAGCTTTTAAGTATTTTTTAGCGTTTAAAGCTAGCTGGATATCAAACACTCAGCTCAATTAAACAAATAAGTCATGTTAGCAATTTAAGTGTAATCTTTTTTATTTTTAAATGATTACAGTAAGCTATAGTTTAAACTGCGACAAAATGTCGCAGTAACTAATCCCATTAATGTAATAAACTAGCCTCTAAAAATAATAAGACTAAAACATGAATAAAAAAATATTTAAGTATGCTCGCAAGTTACATAAATGGCTCGGTTATTTGCTCGCATTACAAATTTTAGCTTGGCTATTAGGTGGTTTAGTCATGAGCGCTATTCCTCTTGATAAAGTTCATGGGGAGCATCTTGCAACACGTACTCTTAATAACCCATTTACGCAGGCTGATTATGTTGCCTCCCTTGACGATATTGCATCTCAGGTGGTTAATCCAACACAAATAATTTTTGAGAACTTCTTAACCACACCTACAATTACAGTAATAAATAAAGATGAACAGCAAAGCTTTAACGGTATAACTGGCCGGCCTTTTGAGCCGCCAACTAAAATACAAATTACCGCAAATGCTAAAGCACACTTACTTATTGATGCTCAAGTGACAAGCGCTGTACTGCTAAAGCAAGGTATGCGAGAAGTTGGATATAAAACCAATGTTTGGCAGGTACAATTTGACGACACATTTAACACAACACTGTATTTGTCAGAAAATAACGGCAGAGTTATCACCGTTCGCAGCACACTATGGCGAATTTTCGACTTTTTTTGGATGTTACATATTATGGATTACGATGAGCGAGAGGATTTTAATAATCCGCTGCTTATTAGTTTTGCAGCAACCAGCGTACTTTTTTGCCTAAGTGGAATATTACTACTTATGCAAAACATACGACTAAAACGATTTATCCGAATTAAAAGTAAGAATAAATCAAAGTAGTCATATTGGTTTTTAAGAACTAGCGCACTCTCACCAAAGAGTAAATAAGCCCGAGGAAGTACCCAAGGGCAGATTTTATTCCAAGTGTTTAAATCGACTCAAATGTCGCTTTAACATTTCGTTTTCGAAAATCAACTCATCACGCTCATCCAGCAATTGTAAAACTAAAGCTATTGCCGACCAATCTAACGAAAAGTCATGTTGAATACGGGCCGCTTTTTTAACTAAGGTCACTGCCGATACCGTAAATTGCCACTGCGTAACATGCTTCCCCTCAATTGGAACCGCAATATTGTGCTCAACTAGCTCATATAAAATTGCTTCGCTAATATCACTACTCAAACATAGCTCTTTGCTAGTAAGTAAATCATCTTTTTGTGTCACGATAATTTGCATTATGGCTTGCTCCAGTTATTACGGGGATCAAAGTGAGCTTTTTCGGCTAATTCTTCCCAAAGTTTTTTACTGGTATCATCAACAGATGTTGGATTAACAATTTTAAGCACAGCAAATAAATCACCTTTGGCTTTTTTACTCATTAATCCCTTACCTTTAATACGCAAGCGTTGACCAGACTGACTATTAGATGGAATAGTTAATTGGATTTTGCCTGCCAACGTAGGTAAATTTATTTTTGTACCAAGAGCCGCTTCCCATGGTGCAAGAGGGACGACTATATTTAGGTTATGACCTTCAACATCAAATAATGGGTGGGGCACTAAACTAATTTGTAAGTACAAATCGCCATTTTGCCCGTTCGCTGACCCTAATCCGCCTTGCCCTTTTAGTCGAATTCGTTCGCCATTTACTGAACCTGCGGGAATTTTCACTTTAAGTGATTTTTTAATTTCAGAGACACGACCACTACTATCTCGCTGCGGTAACATAAACTCAACAGGCTTAACGGTATCAACTAAAGTCTCTTCAAGAAAAATCGGGAACTCTATTTCCACATCTTGTCCTTTTTGCGCGCGAGCGGCGTTACTTCTGCCCTGCCCGGAACGATTGAATCCACCGGCGCCGCCAAACATTGAATTAACAAAATCAGAAAACTCTTGATCGGTTTGAGGATCGCTTTGCTGATAATTACTTTGCGATGAAGCATTGTTACCACCATAATTACCTTGCTGTTGACGAGCACGATTTTGTTGATGACGACGTAACTCGTCGTATTTAGTGCGTTCTTCTTTGTTATGAATGACTTCGTAAGCTTCTGCTATTTCTTTAAACTTATCTTCTGCTTGAGGCTCTTTGCTTACATCTGGATGATATTTTCTGGCTAACTTTTTATAAGCTACTTTAACCGCTTTATCGTCTGCATCAGGCGATATTCCAAGCACTGCATAATAATCAACAAATTTCATTTGCAATCCAAATCCCCATATTGAGTAAGCTTTAAGCATACTCCTTAACGTATAATCTTGTGTGGTTAAAATACGATAAATAGTAAGAAATAAATGAATAGTGAAAATAACTTTGAATAAAAAATTAATCAGGCACTTTTTAGTAATATAAGCGTAGGCCTTAAGTTAACTTTATCTTTTATCTTCAAGGCTTTAAACTGCCTGTTCCTGTAGTTCACATTTGTGATGGATATGACTCGATTTATTCTGGCCTTACTGGCTTGTTGTGTGTGTTTTTCGGTATCTGCCGAACAATTTACCCGTTTTTCAACGGCTAAAAGACATTTAATTAAAACCCTCCCTGACAACGCCAAAAGTATTTACTGCGGTTGTGATATTAAAAAAGAAGGCAAAAAACTCATTCCTGATCCTTCTAACTGTGGTTACATTCCTCGAAATACACTTACCCGCTCAGGCAAAGTAAATGTACGAGCACTACGTATTGAATGGGAACACATTGTTCCGGCGTGGGAATTTGGTCATCAGCTACAATGTTGGCAAGATGGCGGACGTAAAAACTGCCGTAAAGTAAGTGCTAAATTTAGAAAAATGGAAGCCGATATAAATAACTTAGCGCCAGCTATTGGCGAAATTAATGCCGATCGCTCTAATTATCGTTTTGGCATGCTTAGCGAAAACGCCACACAGTATGGTCGCTGCGAAGTAAAAGTAAACTTTAAGCAACGTGTAGTTGAACCGCCTGTTTATGCACGAAAACGTATAGCCGACACTTACGCTTACATGCAGAAAACATACGGTTTAAAAATCTCTGATAAACAGCAAAAGTTATTTAATGCGTGGAAAAAGCAAGCATTTGCAGATACAAGTAGTGCGAGCAAGCTCTAAGCTTTAACACTCATTTACATAAATCAAAGTTATAAATGTTGAATAAACGAGCGAGTGTTGTAATATTTTAAACAACTTATTTACAGAAAGTCCTTAACTATGTTTAAAAATAATAAAACCTCGCTTGCCATTTTTACAGCACTTTCGGGCTTTGCTTTAACGGGTTGTGGCGGCGGAGGCGGTATCGACTCTGCTCCTGTAGTTACCACGCCTATAGTTACAACACCTGTTAGTAGCAGCCCAACATGGACAGCGGCGGTATTTGAGCCCTCTAACGATTTAAAAAACTTTTGCGAAACCCCTCGTACGGGTAACGATCCCTTTAATAACAACAACCCCTACCCAGATCAAGCGGGTTCTGCCCTTTATGAAAAGCTCTGGCTTCGCTCTTGGAGCGACGAAACCTACCTTTGGTATGATGAGATTGCCGATAACGACCCTGAAAGCTTTACAACAGTAGCCGATTACTTCGCTCAATTAAAAACAGAGCAGCTTACCGACTCAGGTGCAAAAAAAGATAACTTTCATTTTTCAGAACCTACTGAAGATTACTTTCAAGAAGCGCAATCGGGCGTTACTTCTGGTTACGGTATAAATTGGGCGTTTATTGGCGATACAGCCGATCGTATTTTACGCGTTGCTTATCTTGAAGATGATTCGCCTGCAAGCCAAATAGGCTTTCAACGTGGTGATACTGTACTTTCAGTTGACGGTGTTAGCATTAATACCAATACAGAGTCGGGTGTAGATACGCTTAACGAAGGTTTATTTAGTCCTACTAACGGCGACTCACATACTATTGTTGTACGCAGTAACGATGGCGCCGAAAAAACATTTAATGTAACCGCTGGTAATATTGAACAAACACCTGTTCAAAATGTTAAAACGATTACAACCGCAAATGGTTCAAGCGTGGGTTACATGCAATTTAATAGCCATATAAGCATTGCCCAAGAAGGGCTTATTGATGCGGTAAATAAGTTTAAAACCGATGGTATTGATGAGCTTGTAATCGACTTTAGATATAACGGTGGTGGTTTATTAGCACTGTCGGCACAATTAGCTTATATGGTTGCCGGTAATGCCAACGTTAACAACCGCTTTTATTATCAAACTCAACAAAACGATAAACAACCCGTTGATTCGCCCTTCCCATTTATTGATGAAGAAATAGATTACTCTACTTTTTTTAGCACAGGTGAAAACCTACCTGATTTAAACCTATCAAAGGTTTATGTATTAAGCACATCAGGCACCTGTTCGGCATCAGAAGCTTTTATTAATGGTTTAAAAGGTATAGACGCAGAAGTTATTTTAATTGGCGACACAACCTGCGGTAAGCCCTATGGCTTTACCCCAACTCATAACTGCGCAACAACCTATTACACTATTCAGTTTAGTGGCGTAAATAGCAAAGGATTTGGCGAATACGCTGCGGGTTTTACACCAACCCCTACTCCACAATTTGATGCTGATGTTCAAGGTTGTGAAATTGAGGACGACTTTGATCATCAGTTAGGCGACAGTGACGAGGCCGTTTTAGCCACCGCATTATTTCATGTTGAAAATGGCAGTTGTCCAGTTAGAACGGCTGCTGCAAAAGCAGAACCAGCTAATTTTTCAAGCTCTCGTGAATCTCTCATTCCTTTAAATATGCCGGTACAATTTACCCAGCGTAATATGGACTTAACTTGGCCAACGCTGGGTGAGGAAAGGTAATGGCTAAATTATTACTCCCATTAGCCACCTTGCTCGCTTTAGGCGGATGCCAAAGTGTAGATAGTGAGCCTGCTAAACCCGCTATATTAACGAGCGTTAATCCCAGCGTTATTACAACACTACAACAGGCAATTCAACAAGCTAAGGGAGGCACATTAGTAACACTTGCCGATTCGGTATTTACTAAACGTAGCGAACTGCTAATTGATCATGCAATGAGTAAAGGGTCTGATGGCAGAGTAATTATGGGCGCGCATAATATAAAATCTGAGAAGTTTATTTTGCAACTACGTAATAACCAATGCGAGCTTTACTATCCTAAAAAAGAGCTTACTACAGTACTTGAAGGTGTTACCTGTAAAGAGTTATAAGGCACTTTATTAATGTTTATAAATTAATAAAAAAGGCGCGCAGCATATCGCTGCGCGCCTTTTTCTATTTTAAAGCGTTATTACAAGTCTTGATGCGGACCAAACACTTCATAATGAATCTGCTCGTTTTTAACACCTAATTCAAGTAACTGGTTTTTTATAAATGCCATAAAACCGGCAGGACCACATAAGTAAAAGTCACCATTACTCAATGGTAGCTGTGCTTGTACTGCGTTTAGGTTCATTAACCCAGTAAAGTCAGCGCCCTCTGTCGCTTGGTTAAACCACGTCATTGTTTGTAAACGGTTATAAACTGCATTTAACTCATTTAAATATTTTGAAAACGAATGCTGCTGAGTATTTTCGCAGGCATGTAAATACATAATATTTTGATTAGAGTTATCGCTTAATAACGTTTCGAGCATTGCTAGCATTGGCGTTTGCCCAACACCTGCTGAAATGAGTACCGCTGGACTTGTATTATTACGTAAAAAGAAGTCTCCTGCCGGCGGGTATAACTCAACAATAGTGCCTTGCTCTAATGAGTGTAAATAATTAGACACCATGCCAGGCTTTGGCTGTAGCTCTTTTTTAACACTAATACGGTAGTTTTTAGCGTTACTTTTTTGCGAAATAGAATACTGGCGAATTTCTTCATATTCAGCGCCCTCTGGCTTAACTTTAATACCTAAATACTGCCCTGGTTTATGTGTAATAACAGCTTCGCCATCAACTGGCGTAAGTGTAAAGCTCGTTACTAGTTCTGATTCAGCCTGTTTGTTGGTTATTTCAAATTGGCGAGTTCCCGCCCAACCACCGTGTTTATTTTTACTGTGCTCATACAAAGCAGCTTCTTCGGTTATACAAATATCAGCAAGTACGCCGTAAGCTTCGCGCCAAGCGTATTCAACATCGGGAGTAAATTGCTCAGGAATAAGCTCTTTTAAAGTACCAATTAAATGCGCACCTACAATAGGGTAATGCTCAGGTAAAATATTCAAGCTTGTATGCTTATGATTAATACGTGTTAGCGCTTCTTTTAATACGGCTAAATTATCAATATTTTGTGCATACGCAGCCAATGCATTAAAAAGTGCAAATTGCTGACGACCTGTATCTTGATTCGCCATATTAAAAATATTTTTAAGCTCAGGATTATGGCTAAATAAACGCTTATAAAAATGATCGGTAACAACCGTACCCGCCTGCGCTAATAACGGAACTGTGCTTTTTACAATCTCAATGGTTTTATCAGATAACATATGTGTTTCCTATGGATGAACTAACCACGACGCCCATCAACACGACGCCGCGTTAATATAGGTGTGCAGTGAATTAAAAATAATGAAAAAGCCACTAACCACAGCAAAGCACTTATTTGCCAAGCAAGGTGAGGCCCAATAATAAAAGGGAGTAATGAACGAGTAATAGCGGCCACAAGCAAAAACGCAAAAGCAACAGCCATGTAATGAGGAATAGCGAGTGTCCGCCCTGTATGACCATGTGATACACGCGTCATCATTGCTAAAATCATCATACCTATTGTGCCAATAGTGATTAAGTGCAGCGCATCTTTAAATTGTATTGCACTGCTATAAAAGCTGAATGCAACCATCATTAAACCCACACCTAACGTAAGGTAGGAGAAATGCAAAGACCATAACAACGGCACTCTCAATATCTTGCTATCCCACCAAAAACCAGCCCTAAGCAGGTGAAGCGCAGCAACAGTTGCAACAACTAACGCAGGGTTAATCATGTTCAAAAACAACTTGTTGATAAAAAATAAAGTGATAGCCACAATAGATAAATACATCACTGCTTTATCTATTTTAGGCGTGCGAACTTGCTCGGTTAAACCCAGACCTTTAGCGGTAAAAAATGGTAAAACGCGACCCGCAACAATGCCAACTAGTAAAGTAATGACGAGTACTGCGGTATCAACCACACCAAGTGCAAGCTGCATGTTTTGCTGTAAAGTGAGTATTAAATACAATACATTGAGCCCACAAAGCACAGCTAAAATAGCTAAAAACGGATAGTTACTCTTGCTATTGGCTTTTAATAACATATTAGCCAGTACAGCTATGGCGCCTAGCCACCAAATAACTTGTAATGTAAGTGCAGCATATAAATTAAAATGAGCAATATCGGGCAATATCACAAAAAAGGCTAAGCGCGCTGCAAGCCATATAAACGTAAGCCACATAAGAGCTTTGCCACTTATGCTCGCAACGCCTGTCCATGTTTGTGCTGCGGTAAGTAAAAAGCCAACAGCTACAACTCCTGCAAAGCCAAACAGCATTTCGTGCGCGTGCCATAATGTCGCAGGTATCGATAAGTGCCAACTTGCATGGCCTGTTAAAATAAGTAGCCAATACCCCACCGACAAAAATGCCAATAAGCCACCGCCTAAAAAGAAAGGTCTAAAAGCGAGCATCCATAACGGCCATTGAGATACTTGATGAATAGCAACGCGTGCTGGCATTGGCTCAGTTAAGTTTATAGGGCGCATTATCGTACCTCCTGCCCTAAACCATGTTGTGCAACACAGCGCAGTACGTAACTTACTTTTAAAATAGCAGCAATGACAATAGTGCCAATATGAGCTGATACTTGCACCGTCATGGAAAAGTGCTCTGCAAACGGGTAGCTAATTAAAATACTTGCCGTAATACACACTAAACTCACAGCCAATGCAGTATTGGCAGCAAATAATACTGTTTCGTATAGTGAACTAAACTGTGTTTGATTGTTAAAATTATTCAGCATTAGTGTTTTCATAGCGACCTCTGTAACTAACTACGTTACTTAGCTATTACACATACTGTGCCAACAAATTTATTCAATTAAATTCAATAGGTTAAATTAAACCACTTTACACTATGAGTCTTTATGACCTACTATAAATTAACTCACAAAAACTCGAATAGGTCATTTTGACATGAACCAGCAATTCAACCTTACACAAGTTGCTCTAGAGCTTGCTCAAAGTACACTGCACGAGCATAGCTTTGATCAATTACTAGCAAGGGTTGAACGGGTGATCCCTAGTGATGCAAGTGCGTTATTAGTGCTTCAGGGCGAGCAATTAAAACCACTGGCAATTAAAGGGTTAATGTCCGACAGCCTTGGCAGACGATTTAAAATAGTAGAACACCCTCGCCTAGAAGCTATTTGCAAAAGCACACTCGCGCTACAATTTGCGCACGACTGCCCGCTACCCGATCCATACGACGGATTACTATTAGCTAAAACCGGCGACATACCGGTACATGCATGTTTAGGCTTACCTCTTTATGATAAAAACGCGCTACTTGGCGTACTTACGTTTGATAGCCTTAACGCCAATGCATTTAACAGCATAAGTGCTGATACACTCAATACTTTACAAACGCTGTGTAGTGCGCACTTTAAAACAGCTTTAGAGCTTGCCCATTACAAACAGCATGCACAGCACTCAAGTGCATTAGTGCAAGAACTAAATCGTGAAGCATTAACACGGGACGGCGGTGAAATTATTGGTCAAAGTCCGCCAATGCAAACACTTAAAAACGAAATTAAACTCGTTGCAGCATCTAACTTTAGCGTGCTTATATTAGGTGAAACAGGGGTAGGAAAAGAACTTGTAGCGCGTAATATTCACTTAAATTCAGCTCGAAAAGATCAACCGCTTATTCACTTAAATTGTGCATCACTTCCTGAGAACCTTGCTGAAAGTGAATTTTTTGGTCATGTGAAAGGGGCTTTTACAGGCGCACAAAATTCGCGCCAGGGTAAATTTCAATTAGCTGATGGCGGCACGTTATTTTTAGATGAAATAGGCGAACTGCCCCTGGCCATGCAAAGTAAACTATTACGAGTGCTACAAAGTGGCGAAATACAAACGGTAGGAGAAGACACGCCAAAGTACGTAGATGTACGCGTCGTTGCTGCAACCAACAGAAACTTAAAAGAAGAAGTAGCTCAAGGTCGCTTTAGAGCCGATTTATACCATCGCCTCAGTGTCTACCCTATTACTGTGCCACCACTTAGTAAACGCGAGCACGACATAACACTCTTAGCTGGTTATTTTATTGAGCAAACAGCCCGTAAATTAGGGATAAAACAATTAAAACTAAGCCCTGAAGCGCAAGTACTGCTTAATCAGTACAACTGGCCAGGTAACGTTCGCGAGCTTGAACATGTCATTAGCCGCAGCGCCCTAAAAGCAAAACAAAGCCAATGGCAAAATCCAATAATAACCATTACAAGCGAGCACTGTGATTTAACCCCGAGTGCGCCGCAAAACTCTCTAGTAGCAAGCCAAATTACAACCAACACCTTAATCAACCAACCTTTAAAGCAAGCTGTAGAATCGTTGCAATACAACGTAATTACTGAGCAATTAAAGAAGCATAACTACAACTGGTCAGCAGCAGCAAGAGTACTTGAATTAGATAGAGCTAACTTAGTACGCTTGGCTAAACGCCTAGGCATAGAAGTAAAAAAAACACTATAATCATTTAAAACACAGCTAAAATGCTGCTAAAACTATTGATTAGCAGCTAACTTACTAAAATGTGTTTTTAACAACCCTGCAAAAGCTTGTACTTTAGCAGTGCGATGCACTAAGTGATGCGTGACTAACCATACATCGGTAGGCCAGCTTAACTCACTGTGTAATATAGGTACTAAATCAGAATATTGCGCCGCTACGTCATGCTGTAATCCGCCAATGCCTAGCCCTTTAATTATTGCACGAGTCGCTTCTGCGGTTTCAGATACTCGCAGCTTAATTTGCGATGCAGGAATATGTTCATCAGCCCATGCAAAATAAGGCACGCGGGCATTAAAACCCGCCACACCCGATACAAAATTATGTTGTTGTAAATCACTTAATAATTTAGGCATGCCGTACTTATTAATGTAACGTTTATTCGCGTATAAACCCGATGATAACTGCGCTAAATGCTGAGCAATATAATCGCCCTCATCAGGTCTTGGGCCTGCACGAACTGCAATATGTGCTTGTCCGTGATCGAGCCTTAACCTTTTTTGTTCTAAAATAACTTCTAACTGCACTTGCGGATGTAATACCTGAAATTGCTCACATACATCACCAAGTACATCCATAAAGCCACTTACCGTCGTTAGCAATAAACTCCCTCTAAGGGTGCTATCGGCTGCTGCTATATCGTTATGTAACTGCTCTAAGGAGCTATGGATAGTTTGTGCTGTTGCAAATAACTTGGTGCCAATTTCAGTAACCTTGTAACCACGAGCATGGCGATGAAAAAGGCGTGCATTTAAGTTTTTTTCAAGATTATTAATTCGCCTAAGTACTGTGCTGTGGTGCACATTAAGCTCTTCTGCTGCCGCCGTTAACGTGCCTAATCGTGCTACTTCAAACGCTACTTTAACGTCTTGCCAATCTTCAAATTTTATCGCCATTCTGCTTACCTTATACTTATGTGCATTTACGCACACAAGTGTTGCGTTTATTGGGGTTTTCTACAAGCAAAATTTTGCTACATTAGCGTTGTAAGTTTAAACACTAAAAGGTCACTAGCATGTCAGCACCAAAAATTATCGCCCTAGCAGGAAGTCTTCGACAAGAAAGCTTTAATCAAAAAATTATTAATGAGGCAGCACGTTTTGCTCTACAAACAGGTGCTGAAGTAGAAGTAATAAAACTAAACGAATTAAACATCCCACTATTTAACGAAGATATTGAAGCGCAAGGTACACCAAGCGATGTACAGCTTTTAAAAGACAAACTACGTGCAGCTGACGGTATTTTACTAGCAAGCCCAGAGTACAACGGATCTATAACTGCAGCACTTAAAAATGCGATTGATTGGGCATCGCGCACGGAACAAGGTGCTGTTCCTGCTTTTCGCAATAAAGTAGTGGCGCTGTTTTCAGCATCACCAGGTGGACTTGGTGGGTTACGCGGTTTAAATCATGTACGTGATATACTAAGTGGTATTGGATCGTTAGTGCTTGCCGATCAACTTGCAGTACCCGCTGTACACACATTGTTTGATGAAAATGGGCAAATTAATGAACCTGTTACTGCAGAGCGAGTATCGGCGCTTGCTCATCAGTTAGTAAGCGTTGCAAGTAAGTTAAGGTAACTTGCACGCCTAAATAACTAATTACTTTGTCGCCGCGAGTTTTGCGGCGATAAAATCGGTATGCGTTACATATAAAAGCCCTGCTACTTTACGTATTACGTAGTCTTCTTGGGGATCTATTTCTCCATCGGCATACGCTAAGCGCCATAATAACTCTATTATTTCAATTCGCTGCGCCGCGCTGCAATGCTCATTAATCTGTTTTGAAAACTGAAAGTAATCTATCGAATCATCTAAGCTGCTTGCCGCGTTATTAGTAAGCTCATTAACCTCAATATCTGTTAAATTAAAATACTTTTTTAAGGTTACAGTCAGGGTTCGTTGTTCATCATGTTCAAGCTTGGTATCTGCACGCATAACTTCAATTAATAATGCAGCAACAGCTGTTTTTAAATCGTGCTCTTGCATACTTGGCTGCTGTTCATCGAATACAGCAAAAAGTTGTTTTATTTGTTTGAACATCACACTTTCCCTTTTTGGGTGTTAGACTAATACGTAAAGAAATTGACCTTATTACTCTTATTAATGGGTATAAAGTTCGCAAATTAAAGGATATATTTTATGAAAGGAATAAACGCACCACGCTTATTTATAGGCGCTACACTGGTGGCCCTTTCAAGTGCAAATACTGCACTTGCTGAAAAAGCCGAAACAGAGAAGCTCTACGACTTTGACAACAAAGTGCATTACTACCAAACCAAAATTGGCGAAGACAACTATAAAATAGAAATCCAGTCAGACGATTACAAACACTTTACCAATCAAAGTGTATTTTTATTACGCCATGCGGACCGTCTATGCCGCGGCAATACCTTTATGTTGAAAATACTTGAAGGCGTGCAAGAGTACGAGCGCTTTCCAACAAAACCGCGTGCTTACCAACCAGATTTAAGTGTTTTACTACAATGCGAAACTAAAGAAGATACAAACAAGGGTAAGTAGCCTTAGTCTTTATAACCCCAAGGTGCTGATGGTGGAGTAATCGGTTTAGTTAAATCAAAATCCACCTTAAACTCACGTCCTTGGCGAATTAATCGATAAGTAAATACTTCTGGGTAAATATACATTTGCCATGTATTACCTACAGACTGTGCAATGCCTTGTTTTACAAATAACTCTTTAGAGTATTGGTCTGCTGGAAACGACTGCATTTGCGCGAACCCTGCATCAAGCGTATGGCCACCATACATAGTTGATGCGTCGTCTGTTCCATCTTTATGACGATGATCGTGCTTTAAACTCAAGCCACTACCCGTTTTAGTTATGATCCACGTACGTGATGCATCGTCTCCTACATGAAACGGCACTTGTAACTCAGTCTCGCTACATTTACGTACATGCATAACCAGCTTTTTATCTGTAAATGAGCTTGGCCCTTTCGCGTTATCTACCGCTACTTCACCTTCAAAAGCTTTACCGCAATGCGCTGCAATACTATTAAAAAAGGCATCATGAGTAGGAATAGACACTAACGGAGCAGGGCGTGCAAAAGCTGTCGATGAAGCAACTATTAAAGTTGCTGCAGTTAATAATTTCATATGTTTCTCGTTATAGTTATTTTAAAACACCTGTAATAGTACAGTTTTCTTAAGTACTTTATTAGAAGTATCTATATAAAATTTAGAACAAGACAACTAGGTAAAACTACTAAATAGCGATTAACGACTAAATATCTCAGCCTTCATTAACAATCCTACTTTTATAAATATTAATTACACCTCAACTAGCCACTGGCCAATTACTTAATCACCATGGGTGATGACTGCTTAATAGGCCCGAACGTTCAGCTTTTAGCTGTGTCACATGCTACTAATCCAGCAAAAAGGCTTAATAAGGAAAACTTTGCAGCACCTATCGCGTTAGGCAATAACATATGGGTTGGCGCAGGTGTAATTATTTTAGCGGGTGTGAGTATTGGTGAAAATAGTGTTGTGGGTGCGGGTGCTGTGGTTACTAAAAGTGTAATGCCTAATACTGTAGTAGCGGGTAACCCAGCTCGTGAAATAAGAAAACTGTAGTTATTCTCGATGTGATTTTAACGTTGGGAGTCGCTACGCTCGCATCAGCGAGCACTTTAACTCGTTAAATTAAGTGAATTATTCACTAAGAGACGCTCCGCTATAGAGGAATCCCTGAATCACTTTTT
>NZ_WTKT01000018.1:0-99423 GCF_011378685.1 Pseudoalteromonas sp. C8 | reverse complement strand
CTTAACTGAATGGTGTTAGCTCAATGAGCGGTTTTTTAAAGTAGTTACAAAACCATTACGGCATTGCGTCTAGGTCTGCACCTTCTTTTTCAATTACTTCTGGTATTAAGTCTTCTTTGCTTACGCCCATTGCTATAGCAACAGAGCTCGCAACATAAATCGAAGAATAAGTACCAATAAACACACCAAATAGCAATGCAGTTGCAAAGCCATGAATGGTTTGTCCGCCCCATGCAAACAAAGCAATCAATACTAAAATAGTCGTGATTGATGTTACAAGTGTACGATTAAGTGTTTGCGTAAGTGAAATATCAATAATTTCTACAGTATCGTCAATGCGCACTTTGCGGAAGTTTTCACGTATACGGTCAGATACAACAATTGTATCGTTAAGTGAATAACCTATTACCGCAAGAATTGCCGCTAATATAGTTAAATCAAACTCTAAACCTAATATCGAAAATAAACCCACAGTAATAATAACATCGTGTAGTAGTGCACCTACCGCACCCACAGCAAAGCGCCATTCAAAGCGAAACGCAACGTAGATTAAGATACAAATAAGTGCAGTTAACATGGCAAGGCCACCCTGCTCTTTTAAGTCTTCACCTACACTTGGGCCTACAAACTCAATACGGCGCATTACTACGCTGTCGTCTGCTTTTTTAAGCGCATCAATTACTTGGTTACCAATCACTTCAGCTTTTACATCGCTACCGCGTGGTGCTAAGCGAACTAAAATCTCTTGGCTTGAACCAAATAGCTGCACTGATGCATCAGCAAAACCATTATCAGCTAGTGCATCACGTACTTTTTTAAGATCAGCCGGTTGTGAAAAACCCACTTCTACCGCCGTACCGCCGGTAAAATCTAAACCAAAGTTTAGGCCCTTAACAAAAATTGATGCAAACGACGCTAAAATTAATAACGTCGAAAAACCCATAGCCACTTTTCGAAGAGACATGAAACGAAGGGTTCTACTACCCAAACTTAAAATTTGCATGTCAGCTCCTTAAATCGAAAGTTTATCAATACGTTTACCACCAACAAATAAGTTGATTACCGCACGGGTACCAACGATGGCTGTAAACATTGAAGTTAAAATACCAATCGCAAGTGTTACTGCAAAGCCCGCTATTGGGCCGGTACCTACTGCAAACAGTATAATGGCAGCAATTAGCGTGGTGATGTTGGCATCGAATATAGTGCTAAATGCGCTATCGTAGCCAAAATGAATTGCTTGTTGAGGGCTTCGGCCATCGGCTAGCTCTTCACGGATACGTTCAAAAATAAGTACGTTAGCATCAACCGCCATACCTACCGTTAATACAATACCGGCAATACCAGGTAGCGTAAGTGTAGCGCCTGGAATTAAAGACATAACACCAACAATCAGTACTAAGTTAGCCGCAAGAGCAAGGTTTGCAACCATACCAAAGCCTTTGTAGTACACAAGCATAAACACAAGTACAAACGCAAAACCAAGTGCAACCGCAGTCATACCCGCTTCAATATTTTCTTGACCTAAACTTGGACCTACAGTGCGCTCTTCAACAATTTGAATTGGTGCTACAAGCGCACCTGCACGAAGTAGCAAACTTAAGTTATGTGCTTCAGCTGGGTTATCGATACCTGTAATACGGAACGAGCGATCAAGACGTGCTTGAATTGTTGCTACGTTAATAACTTCTTCAACCTTAATAGGCGGAAGCGCTTTACCGTCTGCATCTTTTTTACCTGATGGCTTATATTCAATAAATACCGTTGCCATACGCTTACCAATAGCACGTTTGGTAAAGGCATTCATTTTTGCCCCACCTTTGCTATCGAGCGTAATACTCACTTGCGGGCGTTGGTATTCATCAGCGCCAGATTGCGCGCCAGTAATATGACTGCCTTCTAGAATAATACGCTTTTTAAGTACAACAGGGTAACCGTCGCGGCTCATGATCATTTCAGTACCCGCTGGGATACGACCTTGAGCAGCAGCGCTGATATCAGCGTTTTCGTCTACTTCGCGAAATTCAAGTGTTGCTGTTGCGCCTAAAATTTCTTTAGCGCGTGCTGTGTCTTGAATACCTGGTAGTTGAACAATAATACGCTCAGCGCCTTGGCGTTGTACGTTAGGTTCTGCAACACCAATTTGGTTGATACGGTTACGAATAATCGTTTCATTTTGCTTGATAGCGTAGTCACGAATTTCTTTGAGTTTTTGCTCACTCATTGTCGCAAAAAATGCTTTATCGTTACTGCTGTCATCAATGTAGACATTTAGCGGGTAGCGAGTTTCTAAGAAGCTCTCTGCTGCGTCTTTATCTGCTTCGGTACGCATTTCTACACGCATACGATCGGAGCCTGCTACGCGGCGAACACTACGGTAACGTAGTTTTTCTTCGCGCAGGTCGCTACGAAAATCTTGTTCCATTTGCTCAAGCTGGTTATCAACCGCTGTTGCCATGTCGATTTCCATGGTGAAATGTACGCCACCACTTAAATCAAGACCTAGCTTCATAGGGTTACCACCAACCGCTTTTAACCAAGCTGGTTGAGCAGGTGCCATATTAATAGCAGAAATGTAATCGTCGCTCAGCGAATCACGCAGTAAGTCATGCGCTTTAAGCTGTTCTTCAACATTTTTTAAACGAACTAAAATTTGCCCATCTTCAAGTATTGTCGATTTAGCGGTTACATTATTTTTTTCAAGGATTGCGTTTACTTTGTCTACAACACTGAGATCGACATCAGCGCCTTTAGCACCTGAAACTTGTATAGCCGGATCACGACCATACAAGTTTGGAGAGGCATATAAAAGGCCAATGGCTACCACAGCTAAAACAAGTAAATACTTCCAAACTGGAAACTTGTTTAACACGGGGTCGTCCTTATTATTTTTATAGCGACTTCATTGTGCCTTTTGGCAATACTGCAGATACTGCAGATTTTTGTACTGTTACTTCTGCCTGCTCGTTTAAAGAGATAACGATGAAATCTTTCTCTTCAGAAATCTTCACAATTTTACCCACTAAACCGCCTTGGGTAAGTACTTCATCGCCTTTAGCCATCATACTCATTAAGCTTTTGTGCTCTTTAACGCGCTTAGCTTGCGGGCGGTAGATTAAAAAGTAAAAAACCAAACCGAAAATAGCTAACATTATTAGCATTTCCCAACCACCGCTTGCCGCAGGTTGACCAGCTGCTGCGTGTGCATTTGAAATAAATAAACTCATGATACTTCCTCTTTAATTTTAAAGTTTAATTTTTTATATCTACTAGCTCTGGCACGTCTTGGCCTCGGCGAGCATAAAAATCTTGTACAAATTCTTCTAATTTACCTTCGCTAATTGCATTACGTAAACCTTCCATAACACGTTGATAGTAACGTAAGTTATGAATTGTGTTTAGTCGCGCACCTAAAATTTCGTTACATTTATCAAGGTGATGCAAATAAGCTCGTGAATAGTTTCCACACGTATGGCAATCACACTCAGGATCAAGTGGCCCTGTGTCTGTTTTATGTACTGCGTTACGTATTTTAACTACACCTGTGGTAATGAATAAATGGCCGTTACGCGCATTACGTGTTGGCATAACACAGTCAAACATATCAATACCACGGCGAACAGACTCAACTAAATCCTCTGGC
Source organism: Pseudoalteromonas sp. C8 (assembly GCF_011378685.1). NCBI lineage: Bacteria > Pseudomonadati > Pseudomonadota > Gammaproteobacteria > Alteromonadales > Pseudoalteromonadaceae > Pseudoalteromonas > Pseudoalteromonas sp. C8. The sequence continues at coordinate 95,780 of NZ_WTKT01000018.1, read as the reverse complement.
TTGCCTACACCCATAAGGTAGCGTGGTTTGTCTTCTGGCATTTTAAACGCACAATGATCAAGAATATTCATCATTTCGTTTTTAGGCTCGCCTACTGATAGACCACCTAATGCATAGCCATCAAAGCCAACTTCTTCTAAGCCTGCTTGCGATTGTGCACGTAATTCTGGGTACATACCACCTTGAATAATACCAAACAAAGCAGATGGATTGTCGCCATGCCCTTCTTTTGAACGCTTAGCCCAACGAAGAGATAACTCCATAGAATCTTTAGCTTCTTTTTCAGTTGCTGGGTATGGCGTACACTCGTCAAAAATCATAACGATGTCTGAGCCTAAGTCGCGCTGTACTTCCATCGACTTTTCAGGCGACATCATAATTTCATCACCATTTACTGGAGATTGAAATAACACGCCTTCTTCAGTGATTTTACGCATTGCGCCTAAGCTAAATACTTGGAAACCGCCTGAGTCAGTTAAAATTGGGAAATCCCAATTCATAAAGTCGTGTAAATCACCATGTTGCTTAATGATTTCAGTACCTGGGCGAAGCATTAAATGAAAGGTATTACCTAAACATATTTGCGCACCAGTGGCTTTTACTTCATCTGGCGTCATACCTTTTACAGTACCGTAAGTACCAACAGGCATAAATGCAGGTGTTTCTATTACACCACGGTCAAAAATTAAGCGGCCGCGGCGCGCTTTTCCGTCAGTACAATCTAATTCAAATTTCATATCATCCTCAATGTCGGAAAAACAGTCCAACAAGCTATAATTTAACCGCTCGATTCTACCCTTTTTGCCTCATTAATACTATTAGCTGCGATAAATTCAATCTTGCTTATTACGCTAAACAAAAACCCCAGCAACGAAGCTGGGGTTTTTAATGTTTTTTACTGAGTATTAAATAACAAGCTGTTACTTGCGTGTTAAAAACATCGCATCACCGTAACTAAAAAAGCGGTATTTTTGTTCAATTGCGGTATTGTATGCGCCCATAATATTGTCTTGTCCGCTAAAAGCACTTACTAACATAATGAGTGTTGACTCAGGTAAGTGAAAATTAGTGACCATGGCATCAACAACATTAAATTGGTAACCCGGAAAAATAAATATATCGGTATCACCAAAATACGTATCTAACTTGCCGCCGTGAACTTTAGCTGCCGACTCTAATGAGCGTACTGAAGTTGTGCCAACCGCAATTACACGCCCGCCACTTGCTTTGGTTTGTGCAACGGCAGCAACTACATCATCGGGCACTTCTATGTACTCGGAATGCATTACATGCTCATCAACACTATCCACTCGTACTGGCTGAAAAGTACCGGCGCCAACGTGCAAAGTAACAAAAGCCATGTTTACACCTTTATCTTTTAGTGCCGTCATTAACTTATCGTCAAAATGTAAGCCCGCTGTTGGCGCAGCAACTGCACCTGGCTTTTCTCCATAAACAGTTTGGTAACGCTCGCGATCAGCTTCGGTATCAGGTCGGTCAATATAAGGAGGCAGTGGCATATGACCAATATCATTAAGTATATCTAGCACGTTTTGGCTATGATCAAACTCAAGCTCAAATAATGTATCGTGGCGTGCAACCATTATTGCTTTAGCTTTGCCTTCAAGAATAACTTCGTTACCAACCTTAAGCGACTTGCTCGCGCGTACGTGCGCAAGTACGCGATGTTCATCTAGCACTCGCTCTACAAGCACTTCAACTTTGCCGCCAGAGGCTTTTTGACCAAACATACGTGCTGGAATAACGCGTGTATTGTTAAAGACTAACAAATCGCCTTCGTTTACTAAATCAAGTATGTCGCTAAACACTTTATGTTCTAGAGTTCCGCTTGGGCCATCTAAAGTAAGTAAACGGCTGCTAGTTCTGTCCGCTTTAGGAAAACGAGCTATTAATTCATCAGGTAAGTCAAAGCTAAAGTCAGCCACGCGCATAATTAGTAATCCACATCATTTAAAATCGCGCCAAGTGTATATGTATCGGATATTAAGCTCAAGAAATCAGCCAAACTTATAATATCTTGTTTGCGTGTTTATCATTAAATTTTCTTGTTCTTATGGTTAAATGTCACTATTCTTGTTCGGCTGAATTATTATAAGTTACATTAGGGGTGTTCAACACGTGCCAAACCAGCTTAAATTGCTAATATTAAACGCAAGTAGTGCTGAACGCCGCGCGATTAAAGGCACTTTAGATAGCTTAAATGTATTTACCTTTATTGATGCGCAAGATAGCCAACAAGCTTTAAAGCTTTTAAAACAACACCCTGTTGATATTATAATAACGGGCATTAATGTTGGGAAAATTGACGGCTGGCGCTTTTCGAGGATGATCCGCTCAGGATTATTAAAAACACCGAAAAACACCCCAATTTTACTTATTCCGCCAATTTACTGTGAGCGTATTGCAGAAACAACAGCCCGAAGCTACGGGATAGATGCTGTACTGCCGTTTGAACATAAAGACATGCTCCCTCAAGTACTTGCGAATGTTTTATCTACTCACTTAGAAAAAAGTAGCCGGCTAAACTTATTATTATTAGAGCCACTTCAAAATACGGCCGACAAAATAAGTGAACAGTTAAAGTTAAACTTTGCTATTACTCACGTTACCTCAGCCAAAGCAGCACTAAACGCTTACAACCAACAGCAGTTTTCAATTGTGCTACTCGATGCCACTACATCAAGTGCAGAGAGCTCGAGTGTACTCGTTGAAGAAATCCTACAGCACAATTCTAAACAAGCTATTGTTACAATTATAGAAAGTGATGATGCTGATTACGCTGAGCAGCTTTTGCTGTCTGGTGTTACCGATTTTATTAGAGCCCCATACGACCCTTCATTTTTAAATAAAGTGTGTGACCATGCCGCACGACGTGAAGATTTTATGGTGAGTTATGCTGAGTTTGCTTACAAAGTAGAGCAGCTAAGCGTGAGCGAAGTGCGTTACAAAGAGTTATTTTCGGCTCATCAGCGTATTTTATTGCATTTGAATACGGTTGTTTTAGAGCTTGATCAGCAAGGGCATATTCGTTTTATTAACCCTGCATGGGAGACATTAAGCGGTTTTGGTGTTAAATCATCACTACAAACCCCATTAAGCGCTTATTGTAATAACGAAGATAAAGGAAGACTAAATTATACTATTAATGACATTTTACATGGTGGCGAGCAACAGCAACAAATAGAAGTAAAGCTCACCCATAAAAATGGCAATTTAATCTGGGTCGAATGCAGATTACAGCTAATCAAAAATAGTCGTAATAACGCGACCATAACCGCCACTATCGACAACATACACGAACGTAAACAAGCAGAAATTCAACTACGTCATTTAGCACACCATGACCCATTAACTGGTTTACATAACCGTTATTACTTTGATCAACAGCTTAATAAAATATGCCAAGATAAATACACGTATGATGGCATAGAGCATGCTGTTATTTATATTGACCTCGATCACTTTAAAATAATAAACGACAGCAAAGGTCACCACCAAGGTGACATAGTATTAAAAGAAGTGGCGCAATTATTTAAAACAAATATTGGCGAAGACCATTTGGTGTGCCGAATAGGCGGCGATGAGTTTGCAGTCATACTTACCGATATGAATTTACTGGATGCACACCTTATTGCAGAAGGTGTGTGTAGTGCGATAGAAAAACATGCTTTTAAATCAGAAGATCAGATATACACTATTAGCTGCTCTATTGGTTTAACTCAAATCACGACACAAAATAACGACCCTAATGAGTGTTTAAAACAAGCCGATATTGCTTTGTATATTGCCAAAAATTTAGGGCGTAACTTAGTACATTGCTACTCAAAAGAGGACGCTCAAAACAATACGCTTCAAACTGGGCTTGAATGGGGTCACGAAATTCGACAAGCACTGCAGCAAGATAATATTGAACTGCATTACCAACCTATTTGGGATTTTAAAGAGTGTAAAGTTGCTTATTTTGAAGCGCTCTTACGCTTAAAACTCAAAGGTAAACTTGTGTACCCAAATCAATTTATTCCCTCTTTAGAGATGCTTAACGACACATTTTTGATGGATCAATGCGTTATACGTAATGCCGTTGCTTGTGTGTCTAAGCACCCAGAGTTAAACCAAGTTGCTATTAATTTGTCAGCACAATCATTCTTAGATGAACGCTTATTGCCATTAATTGAATCAAATCTTGAAAAGTATAACGTGCCCCCTTCGCGGATAATTTTTGAAATAACTGAATCAGCAAGTATTAACAACTTAAAAGCGACTCGTAAAATGATTGAGAAGCTTAATAGCTTAGGCTGTCATTTTTCTATTGACGATTTTGGAACTGGCTTTAGTACATTTAACTATTTAAAGCAGCTTCCAGCACAACATGTAAAAATTGATGGCTCATTTGTAAGCGACATGCTTAATGACCCTATAGACTTAGCGTTAGTAAAAGCAATAAATGATATTAGTCGGTCTCTCGATAAGCGCTCTGTAGCTGAGTACGTTGAAAACGAAGAGATATTTTTTGCACTAAAAGAGATAGGTGTTGATTATGGACAAGGCTACTTTATTGCACGCCCAGTACCTGTTGAAAAAGTAAAAGATGAGCTTGAAAAAATTTCAAAAAATAAAACGTTTTACCAACAACAAGCTAGCCCAAAATAAACAAAATTAAACAATTTGTTACTACCAATATTACCTTTCTTGCCTATACTTTCAGTATCAAATAAAAAATGTCGTGCATTTTAATGCATTTCACTTTAAAAACATGACATTACCTTTTCGCGACGTAGTACTGATATTTATAGTGGGTTTCAAAGCTATTTAAGCTTTTAAGGAGAAAGGTATGACACAGCTAGTTATGTTATTACTGATTATACATTTTGCAATCGCGTATCAGTGTTATCGTTACGCAAATATTAAAGGCTACCCAGTTAAGGTTTTTACTGTATTAGGTTGCGTGCCTTACTTTAACTTGGTGGTATGGATTTATTTACTATTTTTACCCGAACTTGAGCCTTTTGAAAGCCATTTTAAAAATCAAAAGCAGCCTTTATAGGCTGCTTTCATTCATTTACTATTCTTATTTAGAAAAATCTAAACTACATTGGCGCTTTAAAAATATCTCAAGCTGTTGACTAAATAACTTAAAGTCGCGGATCCGCCCCGTAGTTTTCCGCCACAATATGCCAATATCTCTATATGCATCGCTTTGTGATGGTGTTGCCACCATATTTTTATTATCTAAAATTCCGGCGTTAATCGCCATTTGTGGTAAAAAAGTCACCCCGAGCTGATGCTCAACCATACTCAATAATGTATGCAAGCTTGCTGCTTCAAATGGGTTAATACAACTAGCACGGTTTAAATGACATGCACTAAGCGCATGGCCTGTCATACAGTGCTCACGCTCGAGTAAGAATACGCTAGCCTCTGGTAATAGATTAAAGTCGACTACGCCCTTTGCAGCGCTGTAGTCCTTATGGTGCACTAAACTAAACTGATCTTTTGCCAATACTTGTGTATGAAATTTATCGGTTTCGTATGGCAGTGCAAGTAGCGCTAAATCAATATGCCCATGCTCAAGTTTATCCAGTAGCTTATCACTCGTATCTTCTATTAATACCAGCTCTAAATCACAAAAGGTTTCTTTACAAAAGTGATACAGAGGAGCCGCTATAAAGCTAGCAATTGTAGGTATAACACCCACCGTTAATTTACCACTCAGTGGTGTTAAAAAGCTTTTAGTGAGCTCTTTTAAACTAATTGTATCGTTAATTATTTTACGAGAGCGCTCAACAACCTCTTCACCAATACTGGTAAACATAAGGCTGCGATTTTCGCGTTCAATAAGCTGGCAACCCAACGTTTCTTCAAGATTTTGAATAGCACTGCTTAAAGTAGATTGCCCAATAAAACAGGCACTGGCAGCTCTGCCAAAGTGCTGATGTTGATGAACAGCTAATAAATACTGTAGCTGTTTGATACTTGGAAGATTGGTCATTTTTTCTTTCCACAAATAAAAAGACCCCAACACCTAGGGCATTGAGATCTTTTCAAGCTAAAAGTCTTTGAGTACTTTTTTGTTAAACCCCAAATGCGGTTCTTAGTACGTAGAAAATAACAATAGCAAGGGCAGCGCCAACTGGCAATGTAATTACCCAAGAAACTACAATGTTTCTGATAACACCCATGTTAAGTGCACCAATTCCACGTGCCATACCTACACCTAATACCGCACCTACTAAGGTTTGAGTAGTAGAGATTGGCATACCAGTACCTGATGCAATAACAACGGTAGAAGCAGCGGCTAGTTCAGCAGCAAAACCACGGCTAGGCGTTAAATGTGTAATGCCTTCACCAATCGTTTTAATTACTTTTTTGCCCAAAATAGCAAGACCCGCAACAATACCAAAACCACCTAGAGGTAGAATCCACCAAGCAATAGCCGCTTTTTTAGCAATTTCACCATTGTTTTCAACAATATTTACAACAGCAGCTAGTGGACCGATTGCATTAGCAACATCGTTAGAACCATGTGCAAAGGCCATACAACATGCTGTTAATACCATAAGAACAGCAAACACTTTTTCAACATTGTTGAATTGCATTTGTTTATCTGCTTTTGGATCGATATTTAAACGAGAAATAGCAATTTTACCAATTATAGCAACGACAACTGCTACAGCTATTGCTAAGGCGTACCCTTCGGCTGCACCTAAATCAACACCAACATGCTTTAAGCCTTTTTTAATTGTAACCAAGGCCATTATAAAACCTGCTAAACCCATATAAAGTGGTACATAGCGTTTAGCATTTTTTAGTGGTGCATCTGTATTAAAAATAAGTTTTTGTGCACTCATAAATATTAAGTATGCAATAAAGCCTGATATGGCGGGCGTTATAATCCAACTACCAACAATACCACCTACTTTATCCCATTGAATCGCCTCAGTACCAACAGCAACTAACGCAAAACCAATGATTGCACCAATGATTGAGTGAGTCGTTGATACTGGCCAACCCAAGAACGAGGCCATTAATAACCAAGCACCCGCTGCAAATAAAGACGAAATCATACCCAGAACCATAAGTTCAGGAATGTCTGCAAATGGTGCGGCATCGATAATTCCTTTACGAATTGTTGATGTAACCTCACCACCTGCTAAGTAAGCGCCTGCAAATTCAAAAATCATCGCTATAAAAATAGCTTGTTTGATTGTTAGCGCTTTTGAACCTACAGATGTGCCCATGGCGTTCGCTACGTCGTTCGCGCCAATACCATAAGCCATAAAAAAGCCGACTGCTGCGGCAATTAAAATTAATACCGTGCCGTAAGATGCAATGATATCCATTGTAAAACCTTAATCTTTCGTGTTTGAACTGATTTTAAATTAACGAGCTAACATCAGCTCAAGACGTGATCCTACGCGCTCTGCAATATCTGCAAGCTCGCCAACCCATTCAATGATTTTGTACAAAAACATAACATCAATTGGATTTAACTCACCCTCTACATCACGTAGCTGGCGGCGTACTTTTATCTGCATTTCGTCCGTGTCTTGTTCTATGGCATCCAATTCAACTAACATTTTTTCTACTAAGGTGACTTCTCGACCTTTAAAACCCGTTTCTAGCAATTCTTCTAACTCGTTAATTGCCTTTGATGCTTGTTTAGTCGCATCTACACAACGTGTTAAATAAGCTAAAAAGTCAGTTTGCATAACTTTTGGAATGGTCATTTCACGACCAATCACTCGCCCAGCTATGTCTTTCGCTTTATTGGCAATTTTATCTTGTTGAGTTACTAATTCGAGAAGATCTGTACGCTCTACCGGCATGAATAAACCACGCGGTAACTGTAAACGTATATCTCTTTTCATATCATCAGCTTCACGTTCTAAATTGCGAATAGTGATGCGAAGCTCTTCTGCCTGTACCCACTCTTCTTTAAATACGTGATTAAAAAAAGGTATCAAAGCTTTACTTGCTTGATGAACCTTCTTGATGTGTTCTTCCATTGGTTTGATAGGAGATTTTGCAAATACTCCTAAAAACGCGTTTGTAGGCATAACTGACCCTTTAATCAAATTGATATGCTTTGCAGCATGAATTTTACAGTATTAACCAAGATTGTGAACGCTTTTTATTACTTCACTAAAGCTTGCAATACACAAAGCGGCACTAAGCCGCTTTAATAGAAATACATGATGGATGAAAAATCATAGTGATTTTTCTATATCTTCTTGAGATGTATGGCGAATATCTTTGCCATTAACAAAATAAATAATGTATTCAGCAATGTTCTGACAGCGATCACCAATACGCTCTAATGAGCGAACAGACCAAACTAAGTCCATGATTTTAGGGATTGAGCGTGGATCTTCCATCATGTAAGTCATTATTTGACGTGTGATAGCTTCATATTCGCGGTCAACTTTTGCATCTTCTTTATGTACTTGAAATGCGCGTTGCACATCCATACGCGCAAATGCATCTAGTACGTCGTGTAGCATTTTTAAAACTTGACGGCCCATATTTTCAATATTTACTAATAAATCTTGCTGATCTTTAGTAAATGAGTCTAGTGCAACTTTAGCAATTCGCTCAGCTTCATCGCCAATACGCTCTAAATCAGCAATTGTTTTTGCAATTGCAATCACTAAACGTAAGTCGCTTGCTGCAGGCTGGCGACGCGCAATAATACGCGTACATTCTTCATCAATGCTTACTTCCATAGCATTCACTTTATAATCGTTCTGACGTACCTTTTGTGCAAGCTCTGCATCGTTACGACTCACCGCATCAAGCGCACTATTTAATTGCTGCTCAACTAAGCCACCCATACTTAATACATGATTACGTACATTTTCTAGTTCTTGGTTAAAACGCCCAGAAATATGTTTATTAATATTATGTTCCATAGTTACCTTCTCTCTTAATCTTGCACAACACGCTACAACGAGCTAATTAACCGTAACGACCGGTAATATAATCTTCGGTCTTTTTCTTCGTTGGTGTAGTAAATAAGGTATTTGTGTCTGAGTACTCAATCAATTCGCCCATATACATAAAGGCTGTTTGATCAGATACACGTGCTGCTTGTTGCATGTTATGTGTAACAATAACAACGGTAAATTGGTTTTTTAAATCGTTTATTAGCTCTTCAATTACCAAAGTAGAAATAGGGTCAAGTGCTGATGTAGGTTCATCTAATAAAAGAACTTCTGGCTCAATTGCAATTGAGCGAGCAATAACTAAACGCTGTTGCTGACCACCCGATAAGCCAAACGCGCTATCGTGTAATCTATCTTTTACTTCATCCCATAAAGCAGCACCACGAAGTGATTGCTCTACCACTTCGTCTAACTTACGCTTCTCTTTAATGCCTTGTAAGCGTAGGCCATAAACCACATTTTCATAAATTGATTTAGGAAATGGGTTAGGACGCTGAAACACCATACCTACATTACGACGAAGTGCTGCTACATCTACGCTCTTATCGTAAATATTTTGACCGTGAAGTAATATTTCACCTTCAATACGACAAATATCAACCAAATCGTTCATGCGGTTAATACAACGTAATAACGTTGATTTACCACAACCTGATGGTCCAATAAACGCAGTTACTTGGCCTTTTGGAATGTTCATATTTACTTTATTAAGCGCTTGCTTATCACCGTAGTAAAGATCGAGATCTTTAATCTCTAGCGCTTTTTGGTCATCCGTTAAATTTTCTAGGTCTAACTTCTGGCCTATATTAGCTTGGTTTACTTTTGGAGCGACTGTAATCATTTTTGTTACCTATAAAATCTTTACTAATTAGTGTTCAAGCGATCTGAATTTTTCACGTAAATGGTTACGTATACCAATGGCCGTTATGTTTAGGGTAATAATCACCGACACCAATAAAAAGGCCGTTGCGTATACCAGCGGGCGTGCCGCTTCAACATTAGGGCTTTGGAAGCCAACATCGTATATATGAAAGCCTAAGTGCATGAACTTTCTATCTAAGTGAAAATACGGGAAGTTGCCATCAAGTGGTAATGTAGGGGCCATTTTTACGACACCTACCAGCATTAACGGTGCAACTTCACCTGCAGCACGCGCAACTGCCAGTATTAAACCTGTCATAATTGCAGGGCTTGCCATTGGAATAATTATGCGCCATAACGTTTCTACTTTTGTTGCGCCAAGCGCTAGTGAACCATCACGTACGGTACTTGGAATACGAGATAAACCTTCTTCAGTCGATACAATAACAACTGGCAGCGTTAGTATAGCGAGCGTTAATGCCGACCACATTACACCTGGCGTACCAAATACTGGCGTTGGCGACGATTCTGGATAAAATAGTTGGTCTAAGCTACCACCTAACATGTATACAAAAAAGCCAAGGCCAAATACACCATATACAATTGAAGGAACACCAGCCAAGTTAATCACCGCGATACGAATCATTTTAGTGATTGCATTTTTAGCGGCGTACTCGTGTAAGTAAATCGCAGCAACAACGCCAAACGGTGTCACTATCACAGCCATCAACATAACCATAAACACAGTACCAAATATAGCAGGGAACACACCGCCCTCTGTATTTGCTTCACGTGGATCATCAGATACAAACTTACCTAGCTGTACAAAATAGTGACCTAGCTTTGCAAAAAAGCCCATATCGTTTGGAAACCAAACATCAAGTACTTGATACATTGGTATCGTTACAACCTCACCGCGCATATCTTTTACAGTTACGTGGTCACGTTTAGCTTGTTTGCGTAGTGCAAATAAATCTTTTTCAAGTACACCATACTGTGCACGTAATTCAGCACGCTCTTGAGCAAGCTCAGCAACACGCTCATCAGTAAGTGCATTATCGAGTAAGTAGCCCTTTTCTTTTAAACGTAAGCGTTCAAGTGCGTAGTTAATATGCCCAATGTCACCATTTTGCAAATCAAGTGCTTCGTCATTTAAGTCCACTGCACGCTCTACAAGCTCATGTAGCGCTTCAATCTTATCGCCTTCGACTGGTTTACCATCTTTAATTACACTTTCAACATAACCATAAAAATTACCGTTTTTACTACGCTCAAATACAGCAAGCGCCGCTGGTGCTGTTTTATTTTTTATGTCGGTTTCTAATATCCAACGAAAATCTAAATCTACATATTCGCGGTTACCTGTTTTAATAAGCAAGCGCTCTATTTCTTCTTTTTCAAATTCGCTAACATCAATACCTGTCGCGGCTAAACGCGTTTTTGGTACTAATTCACGGTCGTAAACTTCGCCAATCACGGTTTGCTTTGCAATCGACCCTTCAAGTTCAAATTGCACAACTTCCGAAGGCCAAAAAAAACTTAATCCCTTCCAGGCTATCATTGCTAATAAGCCTAAAACTGAAATCAAACTGATGCTCACTGCACCACCGGTCATCCAAATCCAAGGAGAACCAGACTTAAACCACTGCTTTACCATGTCATGTCTCTCCGCTTACATCGAGCTGTATTTTTCACGCAGTTGCTGGCGAACAAACTCAGCTACTGTGTTAAAAATGAATGTGAATATGAATAGTACAAAGGCCGCTAAGAACAGTATTCTATAATGTGAACTACCTACTTCAGACTCTGGCATTTCAACTGCAATATTTGCCGCAAGCGTTCGCATACCTTGGAAAATGCTCCAATCCATAATAGGTGTATTACCCGTGGCCATAAGTACAATCATGGTTTCGCCAACTGCTCGGCCAAGTCCCATCATTACCGCTGAGAAAATACCTGGGCTTGCTGTTAGTAATACAACACGTATTAGTGTTTGCCACTGCGTTGCACCTAATGCTAATGAGCCGTTTGATAAATGCTTTGGAACACTAAATACAGCATCTTCTGCAATTGAGAATATGGTAGGAATAACCGCAAAACCCATCGCAATACCTACAACAAGTGAGTTACGTTGATCGAATGTCATACCCAGCTCATTTGTTAAGTACTGACGTACATTGCCGTCAAACATCCAAAGTTCAACAAATTCGCTCATAGCAAACGAAAACCAACCAATAAGTAAAACGACCGGAATAAGGATGATTGAATGCGAACCATCAGGAATTCTATGGCGTATTTTTGTTGGTAATTTAGTCCAGGCTAAACCTGTCGCTAACATACCTAAAGGTAATAATATGAGTAACCCAACAATGGCAGGTAAGTGCTCTTCTATTAATGGGGCTAACCAAAGACCCGCTAAAAAACCTAAAATAACGGTTGGTAATGCTTCCATTATTTCAACGGTAGGCTTAACCACTTTACGTAATTTGCTCGACATAAAGTATGCCGTGTAAATAGCCGCCGAAAGCGCGATTGGTACGGCAAACAACATCGCATAAAGTGCTGCTTTTAATGTACCGAACGAAATTGGCACAAGTGAAAACTTAGATTCAAAGTCGTCACTGGCTGATGTTGACTGCCAAATATAACCTGGCTCTGGGTAACCTTCGTACCACACTTCTTGCCAAAGTGCTGACCAAGTAACTTCTGGGTGCTCGTTATGAATGTCTAATACTGTTAGCTTATTATCCGCTAAAATTAACGCAGCATTTGAACGTGGTGCAATTGCAAAGTTCTCTATTGCGCCTTCACTTACTTTCCCCTGCCATAATTTTGCTTCACTCGTTGTGTAATAAACACCTAGCTCACCATTATTGCCAGTAGTAAAAAAAGTACGACGGTAAAACTCAGTAAATATATTTAATTTACTTTGCTTAGTTGTTTCAAATGAGCGAATTTTTTGATATTCACGGCCTGTGTCAGTGTTTACTTCAAACCACTGCGAAATCTCGCCGTTATCATTAGCAAGCATGAGTGAGTTTGCGCCCGCTAGCAGTTGTGCAGATACAATATTTGCATTTTCTTCGTTAGCCGAAAGCAACTGAATTTGCTCTACATCACTTGGGTCACGCGTATCGTATACATACACTTGATTAGCAGAACGTACAAAAGTACGTGTTGTATCAGGCGACATTAATAACTCGTCTACACGTCCATCAACATCAAGTTCTGTGCGCTCAACAACCCACTCTACTTCACCGGTAAACATATTCTCTTCAGCAATAAAGCTGCTAAATAATACACGCTTATCTTCTGTAAGAGCTACAACCGCTGTTTTGTCTTCATAGTGACTAAATGCAAAGCGTTTAATAGCTGCACCTTGTTCATCTACTTCTAAAGCCATTTCCCCTAGAGGAAAACCTAAGCGAGGTGTTAATTTACGCTCGTTGTTTGGAAAGGTAACTAAAAATTTAGGTGCAACAACCATTACGGTGCCATCTTCTAAACCAAACGCATAATGCCCTTGAAAAGGCGCGCTTGTTGCAAAGCTTGTTGCATCACTTGGTAAATCTGCATTAAGTGTTTTGAGTTTTTTACCAAAACTACCTGACTCAACACTGTAAAAATCAACCTGACCTTGCTGACTTAGTAAATAAGCAACTTCAGTTTGCTCTTCTACACCTAAGCCTACTATTTGCTGTGAATTAGCAACATGAAAGCTATCGCGTTTTTCTACTTTTGCTGATTCAAAAATTGGCTGTACTACATAAAGAAGGTAAAAGAATATTAATAGCAGCGCTACCAATACCATTATCCCACCTGCGGTTATCCCAAATTTAGCAAACCGATCTTTAAATAGACGGCTTCGATCCGTATTAAAAGTCGGCTTATTCGGATTTGAAGTCATCAAAACACCCTTAAATCTTAACGTTGCATAAATTATATTTCATCAAGATGACAGTATTGTTACAACGGTAACAATAAGCACTTTAAAACGGTTTTAAATAATACTAGGGAGATAAATGTCTAAATTAACTTCAAATCGATGATTTATAAGTGAACTAAATTATAAAATAATTGGACAAAGTATTTATCGAGGTCAATACTAAAAGAGTACTTAGTAAATAATAATGACGATTAATACTGCGTAGAAGAAACACAACCACATCCACTTTTATTAATTTAAAATCAAATATTTACAAAAAAGTACAACAACATACTTAATGCCTATGCATTTACTTTCTTTGGGCTTAAAAAGAGAATTATTTATGAAGCAGTTGGTTATAACTATTTTAGGGAAAGATCGTCCGGGTTTAGTAGAGAGCATCTCATCAGTCGTATTACAAAATCATGGCAACTGGCTTAGTAGTAACTTAAGCCATTTATTAGGTCATTTTGCAGGTATTATTCAACTTGAAGTTGCTGAGGAGCATTTTCAATCATTACAAAGTGCTTTAAATAAGTTACCTAAGTTAGACGTTCGTATTGAAACTGGAAACACAGAGATTGAACCATCAACACTAGAGCAAATTAATCTAGTTATAACAGGTAACGACCGTCCTGGTATTGTTCAAGAGCTGGCAAGTGTAATACGTCATAAAGGCGCTAATATTACTCACTTAAATTCAAGACAACAAAGTGCACCTAATTGGGGAGTGCCTATTTTTAGCGCTGTTGCTACCGTTACTTTGCCAAATGGTATGGATAAAGACGAAGTTATTGAAGCATTGGAATCAATTACAAGTGATTTAATTGTAGATACGGAAGAAGTTTAACCTCCATTTATGCGTGCCATACAACTGACACGCATAACTGACACGCATACCATTTTAGTCCATCAAAATGCTCTGCAGATTATTTAACGCAGACATAAAATAAGCCGATGCAAGCATCAGCTATTTTAAATAATCACCTTAAAGCTAATAAGAGCGAGATAAACTCAGTAATCCCGCTCTTTTATAAAGCTACATATCCATATGACGATTAGTACTTTGCATCATTTGCTTTATACCTTGCTTTTCAAGCTCTAATATTTGTTGAAGCTTTTCTTGCCCACTTTCGGTTTCGGCGCGTTCAAGTAAGTATTCATATAACTCAATCACTTTTTGATGTTGCTGTGCTAAATAGCCTTGAATGACTTCTTCATCGAATTGCTGATCTTTACTAATGTCTTCAAAAGTAATTAGCTCAGGATTTTTAGCAAAGTATTCATAACTGTACGTATCGAGCGTATTTATTTCAGTTATCGCTTTAAACCCGACTAAATCTTCGGCGAGTTTTTTTTCGTAATTTAGGTAGTAGTCCACCAGCATTGCATTATGTTCATCGAGTAAATCCTTTACGCTATAAAAATTAGCCGCCATTTGCGTATGAAACAAAACGGTCCAATCGTATACCTCTTTAATTGTTTTAACTTGCATGTGCATTCCTTACTTAGTTGACTGTATAGGTAATACACTGCGTAAAGCGTGCCAATTAAAAAGCTATTTAAAAACAGTTAGTTAATTTAAATATGAGTAATAACTAGCTATTTAATAGAACAACTTACAAATTATAGGTAATTTTTATAGAGCAATGCGTGAGTAGTAACCGCACTGCTCTATAGTCTTGTTGTTTTATATTATTTAAGTCCTTGTTTGCGCCACAGCAAGTAAACAGCAGGAATAACAAGTAAGGTGAGTACAATTGCACTGCCCATACCGCCAACCATAGGCGCTGCTATTCGGCTCATTACTTCGCTTCCGGTGCCTGTACCATAAAGTACAGGTAATAAACCGATAATAATTGTCGCGACAGTCATCATAACCGGGCGTACTCGAAGCCCTGCTCCTTCAATGATAGCTTGCTGTAATTGCACTAAGCTAAGCGGTTTTCCGGCTTGCTCTGCTTCGAGGCATTTTTCTTGATAGGCTTGGTTTAAATACACCAACATAATGACCCCTATTTCTACCGCAACACCGGCTAAGGCAATAAAGCCTACACCTACTGCAACTGAAAAGTTAAAGCCCTCTAAATACATCAGCCATACGCCACCAATCATTGCCAGTGGCAACGTAGCCATAATAATAGTGACCTCAGCAAAGCTTCTAAAATTAAGGTAAAGCAATACAATAATAATCGCTAATGTAAGTGGTAATACATAAGTCAGTTTGTCTTTAGCGCGCTGCATGTATTCATACTGCCCAGCCCACGTAATTGAGTAACCAGCAGGTAGTATTAGGTCTTTATCGAGCACTTGCTGAGCGTGCTCAACGTAAGTACCAATATCAACGCCATCTATATCAATAAAACTCCAACCGTTTAAACGTGCATTTTCGCTTTTTATACCAGGCGGTCCATCTTCAATAAATACATCGGCTACATCACCAAGTGCTATACGCTGCCCTGTAGGCGTTACAATAGGTAACAACATTAACTCTTCTGGCGAGTCTCTGTATGCTTGCGGATAACGTAAATTAACAGGGTAACGCTCTTGCCCTTCTACCGTTTGTGTTACGTTTGTACCACCTATTGCAGTAGATACAACTTGCTGTACGTCGCTAATGTTTAAGCTATAACGCGCGGCTTTTTCACGATTTATATCTACTTTTATATAACGTCCACCGGCTACTCGCTCTGAGTAAACCGATGCGGTGCCTTGCACATCTTTTAATAGTACTTCTATTTGTTGACCAATTTTTTGAATTTCGCTCAACTTTGGTCCCGCAACTTTAATACCCACGGGAGTTTTAATACCGGTTGCGAGCATATCAATACGTGTTTTAATTGGCATTACCCACGCATTTGTTAGCCCCGGAAACTTAACCAAACCGTCGAGTTCTTTTTTAAGTTTTTCAAGAGTCATCCCTTCGCGCCATTCGTCTTTTGGTTTTAACTGAATAAACGTCTCTATCATTGTAAGCGGCGCAGGATCTGTTGCAGTTTCTGCTCGCCCAACTTTACCAAATACTGTTTTAACCTCGGGCACTGTGGCAATTAGCTTGTCGGTTTGCTGTAATATTTCGCGCGCTTTACCTACCGATAAACCAGGATACGTTGTGGGCATATACATTAAGTCGCCCTCATCAAGTGGCGGAATAAATTCACTGCCTATTTTGTTTACCGGGTAAAAGCCAATAACAGAAACAACCACCGCGAGGACCAGTGTCATTTTTGGAAATTTAAGCACCCAGTTAAGTAGTGGACGATACGCTGCGACGAGTAATCGGTTAACTGGATTTTTTTGCTCCGAAATGACTTTACCTCTAATAAAGTAACCCATTAATACCGGCACTAAAGTAATAGCAAGCCCAGCAGACGCAGCCATAGCGTAGGTTTTAGTGTAAGCCAGTGGCGCAAACATACGCCCTTCTTGCGCTTCTAAAATAAATACCGGCATAAAACTGACAGTAATAATTAATAAACTAAAAAATAATGCAGGCCCTACTTCACTTGCCGATTTAGCAACTACTTCCCAGCGGTTTTCGTCGGTGAGTGGTGTTTTTTCCATATGCTTATGCATATTTTCAATCATCACTATAGCACCGTCAGTCATTGCACCTATGGCTATTGCAATTCCTCCTAAAGACATAATATTGGCGTTAATCCCCTGCCAATACATAATTATAAATGCTGTTAAAATTCCAAGCGGTAATGTAATAATCGCCACCAGCGATGAGCGCACATGAAACAAAAACACCACACACACTAAGGCAACTACAATAAGCTCTTCAATTAGCTTACTTGTTAGGTTATCTACCGCGTTATTTATTAAGTTGGAGCGATCGTACACAGGGACTATTTCAACACCCTCTGGTAATCCCTTTTTAAGCGATTCTAATTTTGCTTTTACAAGCTCAATGGTTTTTTGTGCATTTTCGCCATAGCGCATAATAACAATGCCGCCGGTTACCTCGCCTTCACCATTCAGTTCTGCAATACCACGGCGCATTTGCGGTCCGACTCTAATATCGGCTACATCACGTAATTGCAGCGCAGTACCGTTGGCGTTTACACCAAGCGGAATAGCTTCCAAGTCGGCAACACTCTTAATGTAGCCTGTGCTTGTTACCATGTATTCTGCTTCAGCCATTTCAACTACTGAGGCGCCCATCTCTTGGTTGCCTTGTTGAATAGCGGTTTGAATGAGGCTAAGCGGAATACCATATGCGCGTAATTTATCGGGCTCTACATTGACTTGGTATTGCTTAACCATGCCACCAACAGCAGCCACTTCAGATACACCGGGCACAGTTTGTAGCTCAAACTTTAAAAACCAATCTTGTAAGCTTCGTAGCTGACTAATATCGTGTTTATTTGTTTTATCAATTAGTGCGTATAAGTAAATCCAACCTACGCCTGTTGCATCAGGGCCAAGCTCTGGCGTAGCGCTATCGGGTAATCTACTCGCTACTTGGCTTAGGTATTCTTGTACTCGGCTACGCGCCCAATACAAATCGGTTTTTTCGTCAAAAATAACGTAAACGTACGAGTCTCCAAAAAACGAAAAACCCCTTACAGTTTGTGCACCCGGCACAGAAAGCATTGCTGTGGTGAGCGGAAATGTAACTTGGTCTTGCACTACTTGCGGCGCTTGCCCCGGGTAAGTGGTTTTTATAATGACCTGAACATCAGATAAGTCAGGCAAGGCATCCACGGGAGTATTTTTTACAGCAAACAACCCTCCACCCAGTAAAATTAATGTAAGCAACAACACAAAAAAGCGATTGCTAACAGACCAGCGAATAATGGCAGTTATCATAATGGCTCCTAGTGAGAACTATGTTGCATAGTAGAATGATCAATCGGCTCTGCGTTTTGCGCTTTAGTAATTACAAATTCATCGTTAATAATGCTAAAAGTAAAATTAATATACTGGGCATTTTCAAACTGACTAATATCAATATCTGGCGCTAATACAAAGTCCATTGTGGCGGGTTCTCGATTCCATTTTTCAATGGCTTCTCGGCTAATATTAATAATGCGATTTTGTGTATCTATGGCATTAATAGTGCCGTTAACCGTGGCGTTTTGTGGCTGCATATCCATGTTCATATTCGAGCCTGAAACAGAACTCATACCTGAGCTAATACTAGAACTAGGCATTTCCATTCGTTTAAAGTCGGAGCTTTTACTCGATTCAGAGTCTATTAAAAATTGCGCTGAAGTAACTACCGTGTCACCTGTCATTACACCTGACAAAATGACCGCTTCATTACTATTAATTTGCCCAACTTCAACTTCTACCGATTTAAAACGCCCCTCACCTAATGCAATAACCACACGGTTTTGATGCTGCGTGCGGATTACCGCTTCTTTAGGGACTGTAAATTGCGCCTTACTCGCTTTAGCGTGAATGCTCACTTGTGCAAACATATTTGGTTTTAACCGATGATCTACATTTTCAAACCTAAGCCTTACACGCAGAGTCCGGTTTTTAGCATCAAGCGCGGGGTAAATATAATCAACCTTACCTTCCCACTTTTGACCTTTTAAGTAATCAAGCGTCATTGTAACGGGTAAACCAACGCTCACTTGTTCTGATTGGCGCTCGAACACTTCTGCCTCTACCCAAATTTCATCAAGCTGGGCAATACTCATCATTGATGTGCCTGGTTTAACGTAAAAGCCTTCTCGTACTGTTAGCTCATCTACCACACCACTTTGCTTTGCGTAAAAAGTAATATTTTGCATTATCTTTTTATTTTTTTGTAAGCGCTCGATAAATCCATCAGACACATTTAAAGACTCTAAACGCGCCTTTGCAGCGCGAATTAACACGGTATTATTACGATTAACCGCCAATAAAAGCTCTTCCTGTGCGTTCACCAATTGTGGTGAATACAATGTATATAAAGGCTCACCGGCTTTAACTTCTGCGCCTTGTGCTTTAACGTATAAACTTTCAATCCAGCCTTCTACACGCGGATGAATGTGAATAAGTTGGTCTTGGTTATATTGCACATAACCCACAGTATTTATATCTCTGTGAAGTGTTTTAAGCTGCACTTTGGCAGTTCTTACACCAAAGTTATTAACGACTGCAGGCGAAATAGTTACAGCACCTGGTCCATCCTGAGCCTTGCTAGCGTTTTCATACACAGGTACTAAATCCATTCCCATTGGCGAAAGCCCTGGCGCGTCACGCCTGTAATTACTATCCATAGGGGCTACCCAATATAAGGGCTGTTTTTCAGCGCTTTGCTGTTCATTCATTGCCGAGTTGCTAGGTAAAAACTGCATTACTAAGCCGCCTATTAACCCAAAGGCGCCTGCGCCAACTAAGGCGGCAACAAGTAACTTTAAATTAGTATTCATTGTGTAATTCTCCAGTTTGCTCGCTCATTACTTGGGTGTCTAAGCTACTTGCATAATAATTAAGGCGGGCGGTAATAATATGTTGATCTACTTGAATATTCAGTGCATCAATTTTGGCGTTAAGTTCACCAATGCGCGCGCGCATCACGTCAGAAAAATCCCCGTCGTCGCGTGTATAAGCATTTAGTGTTGCCTGAGATTGCTCTGACATTTGCGGTAATAACGTATTTTGATAAAGCGCATCGCGTTTTTGCAAACGAGCGAGTTGGCTAAACTCCTTAAAGTACATGCCTTTGAGTTTTTGAAGCGCCACCAGCTTTTGTGTTTTAGTAGCTTCTGCACTAGCAATAGCCGATTTAACCTGTTGATCTTGTCTGTTATCAGTAAACAATGGCAAATCAATACTAAACCCTACAGAGAGTAAATCAGCTCGCGACTCACCCATCGGGGTATCATCTCGGTAACCATAACCCACATTAACGCCCATTTGAGGTTTGTAGCTTTGCTTAGCGAGCGCAACTTCGGTTTGCTTTGCCGTTACGGTTTTATCTATCGCAATAATTGCGGGATGCGCCATAAGCAACTGTATTAGCTCATCAAATTCAAGGCTCGCAAAATCAACCAGCCCTGTGGTTTTAGTAAACTCAGTATTTAAAGGCTGCATAAGCATATTCATAGGTAACCACTGTGCTAAACGGTTTTTAGCACTTTCAAATTGCTGCTCAAGCATAACCAGCTTATCTTCAAGACGGGTGAGTTCTAATTGCGCACGAATAATATCTTGCTGACGTGTTTTACCTAAGGTGCTTGCGTAGCTTGCTTCGGTAATGTCAATAAGTTGAGTAAATAGCCCTTTATCTTGCTCAATTAAAGCAATACTTCGCTGAGCACGATACGCGTTTAACCACGACTCAATCACAATTGCTTTTACTTGTGCTAAGCGATCGGCGCGCTGCCAAGGGTATTGTTGAGCAGACTGTGCTAATGCTTTTTTTCTAAGCGCTAAACTATTCCCTCGGCTAAACTTTTGGCTCAAATCAACTTTAAGCTGCGTCATCCCTTCTTGGTCAAACGCATAACCGTTAGTAGGTAAGTTGAGTAAGCCAACCGTTAAAACAGGATCGGGTAAGGTGCCTGCGGCAATGCTTTGCGCTATTGCTGCATCTTCTTGGTAGCCACTCGCTTTTAGCCATGGCTCATACGTTAGCGCATAATTAAGCGCTTGCGTTAAGCTAAGCGTTTGCTCATTACTAGTTTGCTTTAGTATTTCGGTATTTAGGTTATTTTGATTGTTTTGCGCATTAACAGCTGTGCTAAATAACACAACACTACATAATACGACTTTAATACTTACAGCGTGGTTCATCACCTGCTCCATCTAAAAATAAAAGAAAATCTTAAATTAGGAAGCAAAAAAGGTGTTTAGGAGTTTTACAAAAACCTTTTATATCAATTGCATTGAATTAATGATCTATTATTGCGGTAGGGAAATAGCTCTATAACAAGGAAAAAATTACGCAGTATAGTTGCTTTATATAAGTAATTTTTAACGCAGTTAGAGAGTTATTTAACTCGCTAGAATGAGCATGTTTTCAATAAAATTGATATTACACCTATCCTGCTATTAAGCAGACATAGGAGGGCGGTAGAGTGAACGAGGTATATTAATTTGTGTAGTAAATACACGTACATTTACTTTTTCAGATTCAAGTAAAGTAACGCTAAATAAAGTATCAACATTAAGCATTGAGTTAGCAGCGCAGCCACTCATAGGGCATTTACAGTCATTTTGTGGCGTACTTTCGTCGTCGCAACAATCCATCTGCATCATATTTTCAGACATGCTAACGACAGCTGTTACATCACTACTTTGTGTCATTGGCATTTGGGCATGCGTTGCTGTCTTAGTTGGCATATGTGGCATTTCGCATACCATAGCTACAGACGCAACTGCCTGACCCACAAAAGTGAGCAGTAAAGTTATCATGAGTAAACTAGAGTAAAAACGTTGCAACATTATGCCTTTTAATAAACTTTAAAATGATTGTAAGGCAACCTAACGGCAACCACAAATACTTTAATTATGTAGACTGCGGTTTATCAGGTGTTTTAATTAAGTTACTCACGATAATTGCAAATATACAATATGCGCTAAAATACCAAAACCCTTCACCAAATTGTGCATTCATAACAAGTAGCTCACCACTTTTACCATGGGCGTTACCTGCTAAGTAAGTCACTATTAATGCAATAACAAATACATCAACCATGCTCCACTTACTTAATGCACAAATAACCAGACCGAGCTTTTGCTTAAACCCATTCAAAGGTAGGCAACAATAAAGCAACTGTAATAATAGCTTTAAGCTTGGAATAACAATAGAAAACAACCCCACTAAAGCGGCTACAAATAAATTATTATTGCTAGCAAGCTCTTTAACTGTGCCTAAAATACTTTGTGTTTTGTTATAGGCGCTAATCTCACCTTCTAACTTATCAAGCCCTAGCATGTTCGAGAACATTATTAGCATACTGCGAGTTCGACCATCGCCCTCTTCAGCCAGCATTTCAATACCCGCTTGCGCTAGTTTTGATTTATCTATGTTGCCCTCTATTGTTAATACTGGTTTTGTAATACCAGGAAACAATAAACAAAGAGCAACCACTACACTTATAACCGACAACCAATTACGCATATTTATTCTGCTATTGCCTCAATAATATCGTCACTGTATAAAACAGCATCCAGTAAAAAATTAAATATATCGCCAATGTGTAGCTCTGAGTTTATGTTGGCCAAATGGACCATAGCTTCATCTACATTATCTAATTCAAATTCTTTTATAAGCGATAAACAGCTCCCTAAAATGCCGCTCTCTAATAGTAACGCATCAGATATAGCTGCATCTAAGGTAAACTCTTTAACTATGTCTTTTAAATCAGCATCTAAAATAGCATCAAGCACCGAGAACAAACCCACTAGATACCCTTGCTCGGTCAGCTCTTTATTATTTTGCTCTAAAATAAGCGACATAAATTGAGCCCGCGTTAAAGCAAGCTTAGTTAATTCGGTTGGTTTTTCGACCCCCAACTCACTAATTGCTAATACACGAACAAATTGCCTTATTGTATCTTCACCTAAATAAATAACCGCTTGTGAAATAGAAGTAATAACTAAATTTGCTTTTCCTGAACGCGCGTTTGCCAGCTTTAAAACCCTGGCTGTTATGGCTACATCTCTGGCCACTCGTTGATAAACTTCTTTAAAGCAAAGTTTTTGTTTTGCTGTAAAACGCAATAGATCAAAAACAGTTAACTTTGAAGGCTCTACACCTTTATACGTAATCATTTCTGGGCGAGAAAAAAAGAACCCCTGAAATAAATCACAGCCTGCCAATTTTAATATATTAAATTGTTCATGCGTCTCTATTCGTTCAACAATTATTTTTGCATGTGGATTTGCGCGTTTTATTTTTTTAATGCGCATATTGGTTTTAATAACCGGATCATCTATCTCAATTTTTATGTAATCAACATGTGCTAATAGTGGCTCCCATTTTGGATCGCCATCGTAATCATCAAGTGCAAAAACATACCCTTCTTTTTTAAGTTCTTGCACACGCTCAGCAACCGCAGGAATATTGCCCGTGCGCTCTACTATTTCAATAACACTATTTTCTGGCAATAAAAGTTTGGGAAAGTTATCGAGAATAGTTTCTGATGACAAGTTTATAAAAGCTAAATGATGCGCGGTAAGTCTATCTAAACCTACCAACATTAATGCATTAAAAAACAGGCGGCTTGTCGCATGCACATCAGAAGTGCCCACAGGAAACGCATTGTTGGCTGAGTCTCGATAAAGCAGTTCGTAAGAGAAAACATTCTGCTCTATATCAAAAATAGGTTGCCGCGCGACAAACTGAGTTATTTTTTGTACCTCATCAGGTATGTTATTTAATTTCACTTGGCTCTAAACCTATAAATAAGAGATGGCAAAACAGCCAATAATATGTGTACTTTAATGCAACTCGCATAAGATAAACATAGTCGTCATTGCAAAAATGTTAAAATTACATAACACTAATATAAAAATATTAATATAAAAGGTGGAGATTTGGCTAACTTTATTCGGTTATTAGTACTGAGCCCTCTGCTATTTGTATTTTTTAGCTATGCCAGCATTAACCCTACTCCTCTCAAATACAATGTTAGCGCGTCAGGTAGTCATTATCCATATTATACAAATGATCCAGAAAAGCCTGGTGTATTACCCGAAATTATTGAAAAAGCACTCGATGATGCAAATATTGCAGCTTCTCATATCGACCTACCCACAAAGCGTATTACCAAATATTTACAAGATGAAATAATCGATTTTGATGTTATTTCATTAGAATGGCTTCCAAAGGATGAGAGAAATGACTCTCGTTATGTTTTTTCAGAGCCCCTTATTTATGCCACAGAAATGATTGTTACCTTGCCTAAAAATGCCCGGAACTGGCAAAGCGCTGATAGCTTAAAGGGCAAAAATATAGGAACGGTACTAGGTTACTATTACTTTAATGACAACACCTTTGAGCGTGTTGACTTTCCATCCGAGAAAGAACTTATGACCGCTCTATCAAGAAACCGTGTAGAAGCAGCACTAATAGGTAAGTTAACTGCGCTCTATTGGGCAGAGCAGTTAGAGATAAACATTGCCTTTGGCGCACAGCATTCCCATGGGTTTTTAAGAATTCGTTTATTGAGCAAACATAAAAAATTATTGCCACAAATAAACCTAGCAATTAAAAACCTTCATACTCAAGGTTATATAAAAAGTATTGAAGATAAGTATATGAGTAATATACCCACACAAAATTAAGGGACTAATGGCGCAGAGCTCGTGTTTTGGAGTATAATAGCAGCAAATGTTAACTCGACCAGAACCAGAAAGAGCCCCATGAGTATTGAAAAAGCCTTAATCGAACGTAGTAATAATCAATGTGAATTGTGTGCAGCCACCGAGAACTTATCTGTTTATGAAGTACCACCGGTAACTGAAACCCACTCAGATAAATGTATTTACACGTGTCAAACATGTAAAGATCAAATCGAGAATAACAGCGAAATAACGCCTACACATTGGCACTGTTTAAACGATAGCATGTGGAGTCAAACTCCTGCAGTACAAGTTGTAGCTTACAGAATGCTTTCGCGTTTAGCGCCTGATAATGGCTGGGCACAAGATGCGCTAGACATGATTTACCTTGAAGAAGACACGCTAACCTGGGCTAAAAAAGCACTTGCCGAAGATGACGATTTAAAGCATGTAGATAGCAACGGTGTAGTACTTCAAGCAGGCGATACTGTTACCCTAATTAAAGACTTAGACGTTAAAGGCAGTAGCCTTACCGCTAAACGTGGAACAGCTGTTCGTAATATTGGCCTAACCAGCAACCCTGAACATATTGAAGGGCGAGTTGACGGCCAGCGCATTGTTATTTTAACTAAGTTTGTTAAAAAATAATCGTTTGTTTTTAATTATTAAAGGCGCTAATGCGCCTTTTTTTATGTTTAAAATAAGTTAAGGAATGATTAAGTAACTAGGTAATACACTAAGGACATAATATTGAGTAAGGATAACCAACATGGAAAAGCATCAAGCAGTATCTTCGCGTAAAAAGGCAGTTGCAGGGATTGGCTTATTGGCGCTTAGCGCTTTTGCAGTAACTGGCTGCGGTGAGCAAACTAAATCGACTGAAAACACAGAAATTGCAGAAGCAATAACCAGCCTAACTATCCAAGCTAGCTACAAAGATCGCAGTATGCTTCGCCCTGGCTCGCAATTAATAGTTACGCTTTCCAATGTATCTAAAATGGATGTAAAAGCCGATATAATCACACAAGAAGTGATTGATGTAACCCAAGCCCCGCCATTTACCGTTGAGCTAATTTATGATGCCAGCAAAATTAGCGATAAACATCGCTATAGCCTAAGCGCCAGAATTATAAATAAAGACAAAGTGCTTTACACAAGTACAACAAATCATGACCCGTTTGCAGAATCACAGTTAACTACCCCCTATAAAATTGAGCTTTCAAAAGTGTCGACTCAAAAACCCGATGTAACACTCACAAATACTTACTGGAAAGCAATAACAATAAATGCTCAAACTGTGAATGTTACAACTAAAGAACCATTCATTCAGTTCAATAAAGACCACCGCGTTAATGGCTTTTTAGGCTGTAATAATTTTAGCGGAAGCTATAGTACCGAGCAGCAAACAATTACACTTAGTCAGCTAGCAAGTACAAAAAAGATGTGCTCGGATAATATGAGCCAAGAAGCGGCTATGTCTGACGTACTTAGCAAAACTTCAAAGTGGGAAATAACAGGTGAATCACTAAAACTTAAAAACAGTCGCGGTAATACACTTGCTACTTTTAGTGCGGTTTATTTTAATTAATATTTAGCTCCCTTATATAAATATTACCTAACACATTCGTATTGATTTTAAATAAAATGCCCAGCAAAGCCGGGCATTTTATTATTCGTTATAAGCGCTATTTAAAGTTACTCATCAACGAGTTGTTCACTTCGGTAAAAACCACTTGGCTCACTTAACAAACCAACAAGCTCAGGCATTATTGCATCCATTGTTTGCTTTAGCTTCCATGGAGGATTAATTACAATCATGCCCGATGCTGTCATACCGTGTACGTCAGTATCCGCTTCAGTGCCTAATTCAAATAACTGAATGTTGCGCATTCCTGAATCAATTAAGCCCTGCTCCATATTATCAATGCGTTCTCTATCAACAACCGGATACCAAATCATGTAAGTACCTGTAGCAAAACGCTGATAAGCTTTAACTAAGGTTTTTACAACCGTTTCGTAGTCATCTTTAATTTCGTATGGAGGGTCAATTAACACACACGCTCTGCGAGATGCTGGTGGTAATAAACCAACTAAACCTGCAAAACCATCCTCTCCACGTACACGAATAGATCGCTTACCTTGCATGTTTTCTTCAAGTAATAATAAATCGCGCGGGTGCAGTTCAAAAAACCAACCCTTATCTTGGCGGCGTAAGTAGTGCTCTGCAATTTTTGGTGAACCTGGATAAAACGCAAGTTCGTCAGTGTCGTTAAATGACTTAATTAATTCAATGTATTCATTAAGCTCAGCATGCTCACTTTTATGATGCCAAAGTTTTTCAATACCATCTTGATACTCTTGCGTTTTTTGCGCATCGGCAGCTGCAAGTTCAAAAAAGCCAGCACCTGAATGTGTGTCTATATAATCAAGCGGTTTATCTTTAATTGTTTGATAATTTAGCACTTGTGCCAGTACTAAGTGTTTAAGTACATCGGCAGGATTACCCGCATGAAATGAGTGTCTGTAACTAAGCATTATTTATTTTCGCCATACGCAATTTAATATCGTAAGTGAACCATAAGCACTAGGCTTTGGCAACTTACACCAAGATAAGAGAGTGTTTAAGTGAACCATTTCTGAATGAAAAAGCCCATATGCTGAATTATCCCTTAACGCAAAAGAAAAATCAGCTAAAACCACCGTAAATGCTGGCAAATCAACACACTTTGCTTTACATTTGCATGACATTAATTACAGTTATATGAGCGCCTTTATGAATAACACTACTCTTCAACAACTCGAACAACTGATCGATTCTTTAATCGAACGTAATAACCAATTACAAACAGATGTTGTTACTTTAAAAGAACAGAACACTAAACTAAGCGATGACAACGAATTGCTACAACTTGAAGCTTTAGAAAATGAAGAAAAGCAAAAAGATGCCAGCACTACTTTATCTGGTCTTCTTGATAAGTTACAAAGCGCACAACAGGCTAGCTAATGTCTGAGCTGCAAAACCAGCGGGTCACTGTTGAGTTGCTAGGTAAAGAGCAGCAATTTGCTTGCCCTGAAGGGCAGGAAGATGCATTAATAGCAGCAGCTAAAAATCTAAATGACTTAGTTGAGCAAATGAAGCAACGCTCAACCGTTAGAAACGATCAAAAAGCCCTACTAATGGCAGCATTAAACTTAAGCCACGAATTGCTAGAAGCAAAAACACAGGCTACAGTTGAGCAACAGCATCAAGACCAAATGATTGATAAACTCAGTCAGCATTTGGCAAATGACCCCAAACACCAAAAATAAAAAGCGCATACTGCGCTTTTTGTTTATTATTAAAGTAATTAAACATCAGCGTAGAGATAATAAATGAAGTTAAAACTTTCAAACATAGCCTCTTCATGTAAGCACTTACTATTAGCATGCACTTTATTATCAATAGTACCTAACACCTATGCTGCCGTCACTTGGAATACAATAAACCCTCATATTCAGTTTTTAAAGCAACAAGACAAGCTTCGCTTTTACGACTCTAACCAAGTATTAATTGAAGGCGAGAAATGTGCCCTACTTGTTGATACGAGCGCCAATTTTGCTGCAGTTGAACAACTTGCTGAAGATTTAAAGAACCGCCTTAAAACACCCTTATGCTATTTAGTGGCTACCCACTACCATGACGATCACTTGCTGGGCATGGCGGTTATGCAAAATTTTTACCCTGATGCTAAGCTCATTGTTCATCAGCAGGTAAATAAAAATTTTAACCTTTATCAAACAGCATATACCGACAAACTAGACACGTATGAAAAGAGCATTGAGCTGAGCTACCAACGATTAGCGAATGTGCCCAAAGAAGAGCAAGCTAAATGGCGAAATAAGTTAGAGCTTGCAAAAAAACGACTTTTTCGCTGGCAGGAGTATCAGCTTAGCAAACCAGAAATAGTAATTGATAGTCGTAAAGTTATCGACCTTGGTGATTTTGAGGTAACGCTTGAGCCGCAACAAGCCCATACTAACGGCGATTTAACTATTACTACTAATGATGGCAGTGTGCTGATTGGTGGCGATATCGTTGACTGGCTTCCTTACCCTGGACACGGTGAACTTAAAAGTTGGCAAACGTTGCTTAAGCAATATATTAACGACGAAAAGCTCACTATTATTTTACCTGGGCACGGCGGCACATTAACAAAAGAGCAGCTGAAACAGCCTCTATCATTTTTAACAGCCATAATAGAGCACGTTAAAAACAATAAAGATCAAAGTATTGAGCAGTTAATGCTATCGTTTCCTGAATCAGTTATTGAGCCTTATAAACAAGAAGCGCTTAATATAAAATCGAGTAACTTCTTTTTACAAGCTGGCCTAAATCGCGCAAAAAGCGCAGAATAACTCAACACAACGGATTGTGTTAAAATAATAAAAGGAATTTACAAAAGTGATCACTATGCGCAGTTTGGTTTTATGTTGTTTGGGTATTTTGTTATTTGGTTGTCAATCAACGGAGCAAGAACCACAAGAGGCTCCACAAATATTTACTCATTTTGAGCCTGACTATACTTATGATATTGATGATGAAGTAGCTCAAACGCCCCAAGTTAGTGAGCACGTTACACCACTTCAATTCAAAAAAACAATCGTAAAAAAGCGCCCACCAAAAACCACTGATCTGTGGGTGCATATAGCCAACAATCTACACTTTACGGTTTATCAAAATCGCGCGTTAAAAAAGCGTATCAGCTGGTACGCAAAGCAACCTAACTACTTACAAACTGTGAGCAAACGCGCAGCGCCTTACCTGTATCATATCGTAAAAAAAATTGAGCAAAAGCAATTGCCTATGGAGCTCGCTTTACTACCATTTGTAGAAAGCGATTTTAGACCAACGATAGCCTCATCACAGCAAGCTGTTGGTGTTTGGCAGTTAGTTGGCGCAACAGCGCATCACTTTGGAGTTAAGTCAGACCAATGGTACGACGGTCGCCAAGACGTACTTGCTTCAACCGATGCTGCACTTGATTACTTAAGCTACTTACATAAACGCTTTGATGGTAATTGGCTACATGCTTTGGCTGCTTATAACAGTGGTGAGGGCCGTGTTAAACGCGCAATCGAAAAAAACAAAAAACGCGGTAAAAGCACCGATTACTGGTCACTCAGTCTGCCAAAAGAAACTGCTGACTATGTCCCCAAGTTACTCGCTTTAAGCTATTTAGTTAAGCACCCACAAAAGGGCATTAAACGCCCAAAGCTTGCATATAAGCCATTTACAACACAGATGAATATAGGCCAGCAGTTCGACTTTTCAGTCATCGCCAAGCTCTCTGGTATAGGTTCAAAGCAGTTACACGCAATTAATCAGGGATATTTAAAAAATCAAAGCTCACCTAACGGGCCGCATACTTTACTGCTTCCTATAGGGCAAGAGGCTCTATTAAAAAGTCAATTTTTTAAATCAAACTTTGCTGGAGAGTACATCGTTAAACAAAACGACACGCTTTACGGTATTGCTAGACGTTTTAGTATGTCGGTAAAAGCTTTAAAACAACTTAATAACAAAAATAATAATTTAATAGGCGTTGGAGAAAAGTTATTAGTTGGACAACCTAAAACCCTGCCAAGCACATTAACTGTTGATTACAAAATCAGCCCTTATTTAGAACACCAAGAGATTGCGATTCCCACCATTGAAATAGATTACGAAGTTAAGTCGGGCGATAGCCTTTGGAGTATAAGTCAGCTTTACGATGTACCTCATAGCGACTTGGCAAAATGGAATAAGTTATCTGCATCGAGCATTTTAAAGCCAGGTACTCAATTAGTACTGTTTATACCACAGGCTGAAAAGCAAAAAGCAGCCCCAACAAAAAAAGATTTTCTGCTAAATTTACAAAAAACACTAAATCAGCCACGTTAAGTTTATAAACAAGTATATTTCGCGTAAAATTGCGCCCTAACATAGTTATTATTTGAAGAGACAAGCATGCAAATTAGCAAAAATTCAGCAGTTGAATTTCATTACACCCTTAGCGAAGCGGGCGAGCAAATTGAAAGTAGCACAAACGAAGCGCCACTTACTTACATTCATGGCAGCGAAGGCATGCTTCCTGGTTTAGAAAAAGCACTTGAAGGCAAAGAAGCTGGCGAAAAATTTAGTGTAACTCTAGAGCCAAGTGAATCATACGGCGAGCGTGTTGATGACTTAATTCAACGTATTCCGCTTAAGCATCTACAAGGTGATGTTAAAGTATGGAAACCAGGTATGACAGCAATGGTTAGCTCTAACCAAGGTCGTCATCAGGTTACTATTGTTAAGGTTGGTCGTTTTAACGCAGATTGTGATTTAAACCACCCATTTGCTGGTAAAACGCTAACGTTTGACGTTGAAGTTATATCGGTACGTGAAGCAACAAGTGAAGAAGTTTCTCACGGACACGTGCACGCTGAAGGCGGCTGTGGTCACTCTCACTAGTTAGCAATAAAGGAAGTAAGTATGTCTAAAGTTGCAGTTGTTACAGGTGGTACAAAAGGTATTGGCTTAGCCGTAGCTAAGCGTTTGCTAAACAACGGCTATGAAGTACATAACCTTGATATAGAGCTGAGCGAAATAGGTATATTTCATCAGTGTGATGTAAGTGATGTATCGGCGGTACAAAGCTGTATCAACGCTATCTGTAAACAAAGCAAACGTATTGATGTACTTGTTTCTAATGCTGGAAAACACTTAAGCGCAAATATAGAAAGCACCGACGAGCAAACTCTCGATGCACTTTTTGCGCTTAATGTTAAAGGCGCTTATGCCGCAATACAAAGCGTATTGCCAAGCATGAAAGCGCAAAATGGCGGCGCTATTATATTAGTCGCTTCCGATCAGGCAATTATAGGTAAGCAAAACTCTTTTGCGTATAACCTAACAAAACATGCCCTTGCCTCAATGGCTAAAACAACAGCGCTTGATTACGCGAGTTTTAATATTAGAGCAAATGCGGTATGCCCTGGCACAATAGAAACCCCGCTATTTCATAACGCGATAGATGCGTACTGTGCAAAAAGTGGCGCAAACAAAGCTGAAATAGTTGCCGAGGAAGCAAGTCTGCAACCGCTTAATCGATTAGGTCAAGCCGACGAAGTCGCGGCTCTTGTGAGCTTTTTAGCAAGCGACGATGCCTGCTTTATTACTGGCAGCCTACAAAGCATTGACGGTGGTTATACAGCGCAATGAATACCGCCCAATGAGTAATGTGCAATGAGCCTAAAAATTATTGACCCACACGTACACTTTTTTAATTTAGTAGAAGGTCAATACTCATGGCTACAAGGTGCTAACCCACCAGCGTGGCCTAACCTAGAAAAAATTAAACAACCAGTAAGTGCACAGCAACTTGTTAAAAGTACTGACTTTGAGCTAGTAGGGCTTGTTCATATAGAAGCCGGATTCGATAACACCTCCCCTATTAACGAGCTAAACTGGCTAGACTCGCATTTAAAAGGTATTCCATTTAAAGCCATTAGCTACAACCAAATTGACTCATCGGCTGATGAGTTTATAAACTCGTTAGAAGCTTTAGCCCATCTGAGTTTGTGTGGCATTAGAGATATAACCGAAGGTACTGACGCAAAGCGTTTATTAGATGCTAATAGCTTTAAAAACCTAACAACGTTATCAGATACCCGACTGCATTTTGAAGCTCAGTTTGATATTGAAAATAGCGAAATAACCAAACAAATAACTTACTACGCTAAGCAGCTACCGCAACTTCAAATTATAATTAATCATGCAGGGTTGCCGAGTAATTTAAATGATTGGCGACAAGGTGTTGAGTTACTTGCTCAGCATGCCAACATAGCAATTAAATTCTCTGGTTTTGAATTACTACAACTCACCAGCGAGCAACAAGCCGCGTGTTTTAGTTTTCTTTTTAATCACTTTGGCCAGCAGCGTATTATGTTTGCTAGCAACTTCCCTGTGTGCCAAATAAATACAAGCTACAACAATCTATGGCACTGCCATAAGGCGTTATGCTCAAACGATAAGACATGGCATAACCTTAGCTATACAAACGCTAAGCACTACTACCAAGTGTAAGTAAAACTAGTTATATTAAACTCTCTTTTTGTGATAATACGGCCAATTTATGAAAATGTACTTTTTACTAATCGTTGTATTTTCAGCGCTTCTTCTCAATGGCTGCATATCTCAAAACCCAGACCCGACACCTAAGCTGCAACATGCCCTACTGGCAAAGCCAAATAAAACAGCCGTTAGCAAAGCAATTAAAACACTTGTACATATACAAGAGACTCAATTAGCTGATGATGTATTTACTACCAGCAGCACAGTAACCCTTAGCAATGTGGATGGTAATAATATTATCGACACGCAAAGTCGCAATACACCCGATCAGTTTGAATTGATGATTAAAGGTAATCAGTGCTACATACGCCATCTCGATAGCAAAGCAACTATTGAACTTAAAGACGTGGAATGTAAAGTCAACGAGTTATAACAAGCTTTACCTCCCCCAAAAAAGTAAAAGCCGGTAAGTGACTAATCACTTACCGGCTTTTTAATGCATAACCTAAAGTTAGGTTAAAAGGCTATTATTTTATTTCTACGCGTTGAGAACGCATAACAATCTCATCGTTTAATTCAATACCTAACCCAGGCTCTTCTGATACTTCAAAGAAACCATTTTTAGGTTGTGGGTCTTGTAAACATAACTCGCGGTTCCACTTTTTAATCGCATAAGTATGGTGCTCATGAATCAAAAAGTTAGGGATAGCCGTTTCTAAGTGCAGTGATGCTGCTGTTGCAACAGGCCCGCCACATACGTGAGCTTGAATACGCACATCAAAAATATCAGCGTAATCACACACTTTTTTGGTTTCGGTAAAACCACCACATAAACCAATATCTGGCTGTAGTACATCAATACTTTGATCTTCTAAATACGGGCGCACACCCCAGCGATTATACAAACGCTCACCACCAGCAATTGGCACATTAACTTTATCTGCTACTTTTGCATGTAATGAATGGTTTAAATAGTTAACTGGCTCTTCAAAGTACATGCAGTCAAATTCTTCTGCAATTTCACCCAACTGAATAGCTGTTGTCACACCAGGTAAGCTGTGGCATTCAAAAATAATATCTACTTCGTCACCTACCGCTTCGCGAATAGCTTGCATACGTGCACGGTATAACTTCATTTCAGTACGTGAGATTATTTTTGTACGGTCATAATAAGTATTGCCGTCTTTATCGTACTGAATTGGGTCTACTTTTACTGCATCGTAACCTTCGGCCATCGCCTTTAAAGCCGCTTCTGCATATTCTTGCGGTTGTACTAGCGCTTTAAATTCGCTATCCCAGTCAAACTGTAATTGCGAAGCGTAAGTGCGTAGTTTGTCGTTAACCTTACCGCCTAATAACTGGTATACAGGTAAACCAAGCGCTTTACCTTTTATATCCCAAAGTGCGGTATCAATTGCGCTCATTGCAGCATAAACAACAGGTCCGCCACCTAAGCCCCAAAAGCTCTCACGTAACATACGAGACCATAGTTTTTCTGTTTGAAACGGGTCGTGGCCGATTAAAAAGGCATCGGCCATTTCCTTAATCATAGCCGCTGCAGCACTGTGACCTAAATCGTATGCAAGGCCCGCTTCGCCAACACCACTAATACCTTCGTCAGTATGAATACGTACAAACACAGGTGTCCAAGAAGGTCTATCAGGACAGTGAATATCAAATACTTCAACGCGATTTACTTTCATTAAAATTCCTTATTAACCGCTATGGGTTATTTTGCAAAACTAGAGTCAAGTCGATACGCTTTACGTAACATCGCAGGCCACGCAAGTTGCCCGCCAGTGCTGCCACTGTGTACTACGTTTGCTTGATTATAAATATTGTCGATTATAGGTTGCGGTACTTCAATCACCTCTTGCGAGCTTGATTGTAGTGCTAATTGAATTTCACACGCTCGCTGTAAATCATAAAAGCGCATAAACGCATCGCCTACCGTTGGGCCTACTGTTAAGCCACCATGATTTACCAATAACATATGGTTAGTGCTGCCCAAATCATCTTGCAGCACTTTTCGCTCATCGTTGTTTACTGCAAGCCCTTCGTAGCCATGATAAGAAAGCGATGGCAGTGAAAACATTGAATACTGGCTAAGCGGTAATAAACCATTTTTTTGTGTAGCGACTGCGATTGTTTCTTTAGTATGAAGGTGAATAACACAATGAGCGTCTTCGCGTACCTCATGAATCGCACTGTGAATAGTAAAACCAGCTGGGTTAATACTAAATGGCGTATCGTCAATAATATTGCCGTTTAAGTCGACCTTCACTAAATTAGAGGCAGTTACTTCATCAAAGGTTAAACCAAACGCATTCACTAAGTAGTGGTCGGTGCCAGGCAAACGTGCTGATAAATGCGTATAGATTAAATCCCCCCAACGAAAGTGCTCTACCAGTCTATAACACGCGGCTAAATCAATACGAAGTTGCCACTCTTGTGCTGATACTTTATTTTTTAAATCGAGTTGGGGTAAATCAAACATAATGAGCCTTTTAAAAACGTACATTATTAACCTGTACGAACAGATGTTTAGAAGTCTAAAGCAGTCTCTATTTTATAGCAAACACCAAACAAAACAGCCACACTATTGTGTGGCTGTTTGTAAAACTAAAATACCAATTGCATTAAAATGGTATGGCTGCGTAAATTATTTTACGTTAGCTAGGTAATCTGCAATTGCTTCAAACTCTTCATCAGTTACCGTTGCAACCATTGCTTTCATAGCCATGGTCATACCGTTATTACGTGCACCTGATTTGATGTCTTTCATTTGCGCTACTAAGTAGTCTTTGTTTTGACCGTTTAGTTTAGGGTACATACCCATAATTGGTGCTTTACCTTCAGCGCCATGACAAGTTTGACAATTTTTAGCGGTATAAAGTGCAGCGCCATCGGCAGCAGCTGCATTAAACGAGAAGCTTGCGGCTAAAGTAATACCCGCGCCTAATAGTAGTGTTTTCATCTTGCTCATTGTATTTACTCTTCTTTTTTGACGGTTAGAAAAACTGTTCTATTGATTGTAGTAAACAATCAAATAAAAAGCATACGTACGAAACGACGCTAGACGATCAACTTAACCAAAAACCGCTAACTCGTTTCTGTCTCACTTTTATATACTTTAGCAAATAAAAATGAGCTTACCCTTAATGGACTATTACCACACTATATCATCTGGTACTTCAAAGTCTGCGTACGGGTCATCTTCATCTTTTGGTTTGTTTTCTGGCTCTACATGAAAAACAATATACTTTTCGTCAACTTCAGCCACTTTGCGTGCTGGTTCGTCGTCTAATACGTAAAATTGCTCTTCTAGTACACAAATAGCTAAACGACCGCCCGATAACGCTTTTTGCGTTTTCTCGTTTACGTCGATATTTTTTACTTTATTTTGATAAGTAAAATTAAATGTGCGCTCACCACGAATAGCGTCTTGGTTGTGGTGCTCTAAAATTTGTTTAACACGCGCTTCTTGCTCGCGCTGCTTTAAGCTTACTTGGCGTGTTTGGTTAAGCTCTTCAGCTTTTTTTTGCTGCTCTAGCTTGGTTTGTTGAATATGCTTTTGCAGATCACTTGGGTTGCTAGTAGCCCCTTTCTTTTGCTTTTTTTGTTGCTTACGCTTTTCTGATTTAGCAACTTTAGCATTATGCGATGTTGTTAATCCTGCTTGAAGCAATTGGTCTTGTAATGAACCCATGGCTTTGTTCCACTAAAAACTAATATTATCGCTATTTTAATCACCAACGAGTTCAAATAACAGCGCTATCGACATTAATCTAGCAAACTAGTTAAAACAAACCATGATATGGCGCAAAGAGCATGGTTTTAATTATCAATTAAAAACAATTTTTAATACAATGCCACGCAACCAATCAGCAAATGCACAAGCCATATAATGCGTTTACCTCATCTACTCGTTTGCTCGGTATTTATATTTTTTGTGCTTTATGCACCGCAACCCCTACTTAGCCTTTTTGCGAGCGAATTTAATGTAGCACCTGCGGTAGCTGGCAGCTTAATGACTGCAACTATGCTGCCCTTAGCCATTGCCCCGCTCGTTTATGGTTTATTTTTAGCAAAAATAAATCCATTACTTATATTACGTATTGCAATGGTGCTTTTAGGCCTTAGCTGCTTACTTTTTATTTATGTACCTAGCTTTGAGCTTTTATTATTAGTCAGATTTTTACAAGGTCTAACGCTCCCCGCAGCTTTAACAGCAATGACTAGCTATATAGGTATGAGCTATAGCGCTGATACACTTCAAAAAAATATGACCCTATATATTGGTAGCAGTATAGTTGGTGGTTACTTTGGTCGTGTGCTCGCAGCTTTGTTTAGCGACTTATGGAATTGGCAGAGCTTTTATTACGTAATTGCTTTTATGCTTATTTTTTTAGCTTTAACAATCAAACATTCTCGCTTTACAAACCCAGCTACACTGTCGCAGCTCTCCCCTCTGGATTACATTAAACAACTTAAAGAAGGCGCTATCCTTAAAGTGTACGGCGCCGTCTTTTGTATGTTTTTTTGTTTTGCTGCATTACTTAATTACTTACCGTTTATATTACAAAACACGTTTTTAATTACCAATACTCGTGACATAGGTTTAGTTTACAGTGGTTATTTAGTTGGTGCCCTCGCCTCTATTGCTGCACCTTGGTTGCTTAAAAAAGTCCCTTCGCCTTGGCATTTATTAACTGCGGTATTTAGTTTTTATAGTGTGAGTATTGTTTTATTAATGAGCCACCAGCTTAGCTTATTTTTAATCGCATTTACTTTGTTTTGTGGTGCTATGTTTGTGATTCATTCAACTGCCGCACCGCTCGTTAATAAAATAAGTAAAGCCCCGCCAAGTGTAACCAATGGCGGATATGTATCGTTTTATTACAGTGGTGGGGCATTGGGGTCGTTATTACCCGGTGTGGTATACCAACATCATGGGCAAACAGCGTTTATGTTTACGCTGCTCGCGGTTTGCTTATGCGGTTTATCGTTAATTATGTGGGCTTATTTTGAGGGTAAAAATACAACGCGCGGTTGATGCTTTGTGTGATTAAAAAATGTTTCTAAATCAGCTTTACTAAGCAACCATGTTTGGGTGTTTTCAAACGGATGACAATGAAACAAATCACCACCCCAAATATCTTGATCGACCCATAAGCTCACTTCGTTTTGCTTATCATTTAAAAGAGCCAACATAGATACACACCCAGGAACCACTTTTAAATACGTTGCTAAGCGTTCACTCGATGCAAACCCTAAACGCGAAAGCCCTTGTTGCTTTGATAGTGCCTTTAAATCGAGTTGCTTATTGTGCGCTGTAATAACTAAAAAGTGTCGCTTGCCTTCGTTATCGCGTAAAAATAGGTTTTTAAGACGAGTACCTGGGCGCTCAATCATAAACTCATCAGCCGCTAAGCTAGTATGTAGCGGCCGATGTTCTATTGCATCGTAAGTAATATCTAGGCGCACTAAAAGCTCTGCTAACTTCGTTTTATCAGCCAACATATTACAAACAACGTCCTCTTAGCTGTACGCTCAAATCTCGCCATAAAACATCATTAACTTCATGTTTGTTATCGCAATACTCACGCTCTTTTAGCTCTTGATTTAATAATTCAACTGCTTGATCTTCTAGCTGTAACTTTAGAATGCTCGACTCTTCAAAATGCTCTTTCTCTATATACTGCTTAACCTCACCACGGCTTGGTCTATTGTTAGGACCACGGTCTAGGTTAAAGTTTTCACGATGCTTAGCTTTTACCGAAACAACATAAGCAAAAAGCTTATTGCCTTGCTCATCTTGCTTTTCGTGAAACTGTTTATTATTTATTTCAAAAGGCGGCTCATCATTTGAGGCACAGCCAGCGAGTAAAACCATAAGCGCTAGAACACATTTTTTCATTGTTTTTTATCGTTTTAGTTTTGAATTAAGCCGAGTCTAACAAAAATTGACGTAAACAGTGAAAATTTACGAAAAAATACTTGACCAAATTTATAAAAAAACTTAAAGTTCGTCCCGCTTGGAACTCAGCAGTCAAGCAGTTACATTATATGTAATTTAGGAATGTGGGGCTATAGCTCAGCTGGGAGAGCGCCTGCCTTGCACGCAGGAGGTCAGCAGTTCGATCCTGCTTAGCTCCACCACTTTCCTACTCCTTTTCAAATTCGCTCTACTCTTCTATTTTTCCATTGTTTTTATTATTTTTTGACACCCTACTATTCTAATTTTTCATTCTATATAATTTTAAATTTATCCATTCAACTTGTGTCTTTACAAGTTCTTAGCTATACATAATGTCACACATTAGTACTTTAGGCTTAACATGGACAACCCTAAGCGTTCAACGCTAAAAAAGCTAGCTGCAATAGGTTTAACAGCTGGTGCAATAACACATGCGCCTTATGTTTTTGCCCGAAAAAAAGTCACATTAAGAGTACTTGGTACGCATGTAACACTCCAAGAGGCTATTCGCAAGCAAGCGATGAGTGACTTGGGTATTAATATAGAATTTACTCCCGCAGGCAGCGCTGCTGTTTTGCAAAAGGCATCAATGGACCCTAGCTCCTTTGATTTATACGAACAATGGTCAAACAGCATTAATGTGCTTTGGGATGCAGGTTCTATACAGCCAATAGAAAAAAAACGGCTCACCTACTTTAACGAGATAAATCCACTTACTAAAACGGGAAAACTAACCGAAACTGCAAGTATTGGTGCAGGTGATGCTCCCTATAAATTATTAAATGTTCAACCCGATGGCACATTAAGCGCACAAGAAAGCGATCATATTAGCTTTTTACCTTATGTGCATAATGTTGACTCTTTTGGTTACAACACCGACTTTATTAAGCCAGGTATAGCATACGAAACCGAAAGCTGGAGTTGGCTGCTTGATGACGATAACAGAGGTAAAGTAGCTATTGTAAATGCGCCTACCATTGGATTATTTGACCTAGCCCTAGCAGCGCAAAGTAAAGGGCTTATAAAATTTAACAATATAGGTGCGATGACTCGTTCAGAACTTGATAGATTGTTTAGTATATTACTCGACTTTAAACGCCAAGGTCACTTTAGTGGCTATTGGAACTCGGTCCCTGAGTCGATTGAATTTATGAAAAGTAAGCGAGCCCATATAGAAAGTATGTTTTCGCCTGCCGTCTCTGCGTTAAACAGCCAAAATATTAATGTTCGTTTTGCCGCGCCAAAAGAAGGCTACCGAGGCTGGCATGGTGTTATGTGTTTATCGTCACAAACACAAAGTAGCGTAAAAGATGCAGCTTACGATTATATGAATTGGTGGCTTTCAGGCTGGCCTGGTGCATTTATTGCTCGCCAAGGTTATTACATTAGTAACCCACAACGCTCTAAACTACTCTTATCGCCGGCCGAATGGGATTACTGGTACGGTGGAAAAGTAACAAGCATAGATTTATTAAATACAAATGGCGACGTAGCTATTAAAGCTGGTGCGCAACGTAATGGTGGTAGTTACTATAAACGCTTTAGCAATGTAGCAGTATGGAATACAGTTATGCCAACCTATGACTACAGTCTACAAAAATGGTATGAGTTGATTAGCCGATAATGATAATAAATTCAATTAAATCAAAAATAATATTAGCTTTGTGTTCGCTGATTGGATTACTTCTTTTACAAAGCTATTTGTTTAACTATTCGCAAACGTCCTTACTTAACTTGCAAAAGTCGCAGCATAACGCGCTTATTCAAAGTGAAGCTGTGAATCACTTAGAAAACGATATTATTTCCCTGCAAGGGCATGCAGTTTCATTTATTGACAATGCAAATGAAAATACGATTACCAAATTTAATTTTTATTTAAATAAGGCAAATCTAAATCTCGAGCAGCTAAAAACAAACACTCAAAACCAAACCCCTGAGTATCAAAACTCACTAATACGCCTTGGCGAGTATCTAAATAATTACCAAGATACATTTGGCCAAGTTGTCGTAAACAGACAAAAACGCGAACACCTTTACACTACTCAGTTCAAACAGCCTATTGATGACCTACAGGTAACAATTAGCAATTTAGAAGGGTCTTCAAACAATGATAATAAAGTTATTTTTAACGATGTTTTACTCACAATAAGTAATTTAAAACACGCAATTATAAGCTATCTCTATAAACCTAATTTTGATGAAGCACAAAATGTAAAACAAAACTTAAATCACTTACATAAAAAACTAACGAGCACCTCTGTAATAAATGAATCCCTCTCCAATAAAACAACAAGCTTAAAACAAGCTTATAACCAACTTGTATTACTCACCCGTAGCTACACTTTTTCTGTAAATGTAGTGCTTACAGGCATAGAAAACGAATTGCTGTATTTAACTAATGAAATTAAAAATATAGAAAAAAATAAACTAATCAAAACAGAAGAGCTACTAAGTAGCCACTTAACAAAAAATACAGAACAGGCAAATATATTTGCCGTTTTAATTATGTTAATCATTTTATTATTAAGCTATTTTATTTTTAGATCGGTTATAAAACCGATTACCCAGCTCACTTTATTACTTAAAGACATGAATAACGAAAAGCCAGTAACTATTTCAAATACCAGCCAAAATCAAACTGAAATAGCGTCGGTAATAAAAGCAGCCAACGCTTTATATTTAAAAAATAAGCAAACCAAAGAGCTACTCAATGAAACCCGCGTATTAAATTCCCAAATGGAAGCAATGAATGCCGACCTGACGAGTGCTATGGAGCAAACTGATAAAGCCAATAAAACAAAAATAGATTTTGTAGCCAATATGAGTCATGAACTTCGCACCCCAATGAATGGCATATTAGGTATGTTGCAACTCTTACAAAGCAGCGAGCTTCCCTCAAGGCAAAAACACTACGCAGATAAAGCTTTTTCAAGTGCTCAAAATTTATTGCAGATTTTAAATAATATTCTGGATTTTTCTAAACTAGAATCGGAAAAAGTCCAGTTAGAGCAAATCCCTTTTACTTTACATACTATTGTTTCTAACGTTCAAAATTTATTCTCAACAAATGCCAAGCAAAAAGGCTTGCTACTAAATTTCACTTTACACGTTGATGCAGGACTTGAACTTATTGGCGACCCAATGCACTTAAGCCAAATAATAAATAATTGTGTAGGTAACGCAATTAAGTTTACAGAGCATGGTGAAATATCATTAATTATAGAAGCGACATCTCAACACGAAAAAACAATAAACCTTCGCTTTAGTATAAAAGACACGGGTATTGGGATGACGCAAGAGCAATCAAAAATTATATTCCAGTCTTTCTCGCAAGGTGATTCAAGCACAACAAGAAAGTATGGTGGGACCGGTTTAGGACTCACTATAAGCAAACAATTAACTAAATTGCTGGGCGGAGATATACAAGTAAGGAGCACGATTAATCAAGGTAGCGAGTTTTTCTTTACTCTACCCTTTACTTTATCTGAGCAACAAAAGCTTAAAAAACACGCCTTATTAATTAGCCCCGATAATGAGCAAATTAAAAAATTAATGGACTTACTAAGTGATATAAATATAACGACAGAAACAACACAAGAACCATTAAGGGCCATTGCAAAAATGTCTCAGCCTAGTAGCCCATTTAGTATTGTAATAATGTCGATAGAAAAAAAAGAGCTCAACGATAACTTTATTTTACAACAACTGTACGCTCAAAATAAAAGCGTTAATGAAAAATTGACACTGATTTTATTAATTACCGATGAAGAGTCTCCTGAGCCAATTGCAAAAAATGAAAATATAGACATTATAATTATTGGTAATAAAAATAGTGAAGTTGAAATTTTAAGAAAGCTTTCACCAAATAATTTTAAAGAAAAGCAATTAAAGCCTCACCCTAAATTCTCGGGTTTTAATGCATTAGTTGTTGACGACAATAAAATTAACCAAGAAATAGCCTCCGCCCTTTTAGCAAGATTAGATATGACCGTGATCATTGCTGATAATGGACATGATGCATTAGATAAAGTAGAGATAAATGACATCGATATTATTTTTATGGATGTTCAAATGCCAGTTATGGATGGGCTTGAAGCAACAAGCATATTAAGAGAGCGAGGCTACAAAACTCCCATAATTGCCATTACGGCAGCCGCCGATCCTAATGATAAAAAAGCAGCGTTTAGAGCGGGTATGGATGACTTTTTAGTAAAACCGATTATTTTTGATGCGCTTTACGAAAGTATAGAAAAGCATCTGCAAAGTAGCGAATCTCTGAGCACTATAAACCTGCCTTTAGCAAAAGAAAACCTAGAAAACAATGACGAATTGTTAGCTAAATTATTTACTCAGTTTGTCAACGATTACAATGACTTTTCGATTAAAGCTGATATATTAATCAAAAATGGAGAGTTAGAAAGCTTAATTCGACTAGTACATACACTCAAAGGCTTGGCCGGCACATTAGGCTTTGAGCTACTGCAACAAAGTGCGCAAAGTGTTGAGAAAAGCTTAATAGATAAGAAAAGTATTAATTTATCTCATTTTAATGAGCAATTAATACTTACACTTTTTGCTGTAAAACAATTTTTGATAGCTTACAGCTTTAAAAAAGAACATATACAGCAACATGAACTAGAAAACGAAGACTCGGTTATTGATAATATATACTCATTAGCATTAACGGCTCGCCCCGTACCTAGCAGTTTGGTTAGACAGCTAGAAATGAATCAATATGATAGAGGCCACTCCCTATTTAAGCTCAAAGAAGCAATTGATCATTTTAACTACGCGTTAGTAATTGAGCTTATTGATATGTATAGGAACGATAATAAAAATTAGGTATAACCACTAACCTGAACTAGATTTAATATTGTAAAGAACGCAGAGAAGGACAGATAGTGCATTCAAATTACCTCGCAAACAATAATGGATTAACCACAGAACAAAAGCATAAACCTTTAATTCTTATTGTTGATGACGAACCTAGTAATTTACACGTATTAGTAGAAGGACTTTTAACTGACTACGATGTACGTATTTCTACTAGTGGTGAGCAGGCTTTGATCTTTATTGAGTCAACTAGGCCTGACTTGATTTTATTAGACATAATGATGCCCGGCATGGACGGCTACGAAGTATGTAATATACTCAAAGCGAAACAAAATACCAAAGGCATCCCCGTTATATTTGTAACTGCGCTTACCGAGGAAGAGTCTGAAGAAAAAGGCTTTGCTATGGGCGCAATTGACTACATACACAAACCTTACAAGCTAGCGCTCGTTAGAGCACGCATTCGCACTCATATTACCGCTCAAGGCATGCTAGATAGGCTTATAGAAAAAAACTTTGACCTGCACGACAAACTACTTGAAATAGAGTCTCTGGCGAAAGAGTTAAGTCAGCGTGAAGAAGAATTAAAAGAACTCTCCTCAAAACAAAAGTTATTTTATCAAGCCCTAACGGGAACCGCTGATGGCGTTGTTATTACCGACAGTAACGGAAAAATTATTGCCGTAAACCCTTCATTTTGCCGGATTACAGGTTACTCTGAATCTGACTCCCTGCAAATGCAGTTGCACGATATTAAACAAAATAACCACCCTAGTATTAGCTTTGATCAAGTATGGCATCATGCAAACCAAGCAGGATATTGGAGTGGAGAGCTAGTAACCAGACGAAAAAATGGCGAGCTTTATCCTGAGTTATTAACTCTTAGTATGGTAAAAGGCGAGCAAGATACCAACGTGCATTATATTGGTGTATTTAGTGATATTTCTAGCGTTAAGATAACGCAAGAAAGAATTCAC
Source organism: Pseudoalteromonas sp. C8 (assembly GCF_011378685.1). Taxonomy (NCBI): domain Bacteria; kingdom Pseudomonadati; phylum Pseudomonadota; class Gammaproteobacteria; order Alteromonadales; family Pseudoalteromonadaceae; genus Pseudoalteromonas; species Pseudoalteromonas sp. C8. The sequence continues at coordinate 50,932 of NZ_WTKT01000018.1, read as the reverse complement.
TACCTCACATGGCATGATGAACTTACAGGTTTGCCCAACCGAAATGGTTTTTTAAAGCAGTTGGAGCAGCAACTTCAGGTTTGTAGTACCGAAAATAGTTATGCCTATATTTATATTATTGACATAGACAGCTTCCACTCAATAAATGATGGATTAGGCCTGCTCGCTGGCGATAACATTTTAAAAGAATTAACTAAACGAATTCATTCTAAGGTGAGTAAAAAAGATGTTATTGCTCGCTTAGGCAGTGATGAATTTGCAGTACTGTGTACAGTTGAAAAAGGTATTGGCAGGATCAGAGCCCAAGCTATGGCTGAAAATAAAGCCCAAGAACTGCTCATAAGTGTAAACCACCCCTTTGTGGTTGATGAACAAGACGTTAGCTTAACAGTAAGTATTGGCACGTATATTTTTCCTCGGGAAGATCAGTGGGAAAGTGCTATTGAAACAATTCGTAACTGTGAGGCGGCTTGTTACAAAGCAAAAGAAAAAGGCGGCAATAGAGTTACCTTTTTTGATACTTCATTTGGCGAGCAAGCAAAACGCCGTTTTGAAATAGAGCAAGATTTGCGTAAAGCTATTTCAAATAATGAGTTATCCCTATATTTACAATCTCAATTTGACCGAAGCCAAACCCTTAAAGGCGCTGAGGTTTTATTAAGATGGGAGCATCCTCAAAAAGGCTTCATTAGCCCTGGTGAGTTTATATCTATAGCCGAAGAGTCAGATATAATTTATGACTTAGATTGCTGGGTAACTTCAAATGCACTTGAAATATTAACGCAACTTAGTAAAACTCACCCTAAGTTAAACCTATCAATTAATGTAAGTGGCAGGCACTTTCATGAAGCGCGTTTTTTAAGCTTTATTAGCCAACAAATAAAGCAACATAGCATTAACCCTCAGCAACTCACTATTGAGATAATTGAAGGTACATTACTTAATCACATGGAAGCGGCTATTGAAGCTGTTCACTTTCTCAAGAAGCTAGGTATTAGGGTATCAATTGATGACTTTGGTACTGGATATTCGAGTTTAACTTATCTTAAACAATTACCCATACAAGAACTAAAAATTGACCGTTCTTTTGTATTGGAAGCACCGACTGATAATAACGATAAGTTAATTATTGATATGATTGTAAGCCTAGGCCGTTTATTTGAACTCGAGATAGTTGCTGAAGGTGTAGAGAACCAGTCCCACTTTGATTTATTGCAAGAATATCCAGAAGTTATTCTTCAAGGCTATTATTTACACAGGCCTGAACCTGCAAGCGACTGGCTTGAAAAATTAAATTAATTACAGAGTAGTCTGAAAAAACAAAAAAGCCGAGTATTTCCATACTCGGCTTTTTAATGAAATTAAGCTTTAGCGGTTACTCGCGAACTTGGCCTTCACCATTCACTAAGTACTTCTCAGTAGTCAGTGACTCAAGTCCCATAGGACCGTATGCATGAAGCTTAGAAGTTGCTATACCAATCTCTGCGCCTAGACCCAGCTGTGAGCCATCAGAAAAGCGAGATGATGTATTAACCATCACTACAGAAGCATCGACACTACGCTGGAATAACTCTGCAGCGGCTGCGTTTTTAGTGCAAATTACTTCAGTGTGGTTTGAACCAAACTGTGCAATGTGTTCAACCGCTGCCGTAAAGTTTGGTACAACGCGAATAGCGATTTCTAGGTCTAGGTATTCTTCACCAAATTCGTTATCGGCTAACACAGTTGCATTATCAAAGTATTTAGCTGCAAAGCTGTCAGCATTTATTTTTACACCTTCTTGGCGTAATACCACTGCGCACAGATTTAAAAACTCATCTGCAACATCTTGATGAACTACTAAGCCCTCAAGTGCATTACAAACACCCGTACGTTGCGTTTTACCGTTAAGTAGTAAGTTAAGCGCAATTTCTAGGTCTGCATCTTTATCTACATATAGATGACAAACGCCTTTGTAATGCTGAATTACTGGGATCGTGCTGTTTTCAGTAACAAAGTTAATTAAGCCTTCACCGCCACGTGGAATTATTAAGTCAATGCTTTCACGTTGCTGCATTAATTCCATTAATAGTGCACGATCTGGATCTGGAATCACTGAAATAAGTGATACTGGTAAGTTATGCTTTTCAAGTACGCTGTGCATTACACTTGCGATAGCTTGCGAACTTTTAAGTGCTTCTTTACCGCCACGTAAAATTACGCCATTACCTGATTTAAAACATAATGCGCCAGCGTCTGCTGTTACATTTGGGCGTGCTTCGTAAATCATACATACAACGCCAAGAGGTACGCGCATTTTACGAATTTTAATGCCATTTGGACGCTCTGTAATATCACGTAGCTGACCAACAGGATCGTCCAGGCTTACGATTACTTCAATACCTTCTGCCATTGCTTCAATACGCTCATCGTTTAGCGTTAAGCGGTCGATCATTGAGGCTGCTAAGTTATTGTCGCGTGCTGCGCTTAGGTCACTTTCGTTTTCTTTGATTATAAATGCTTTTTGCTCTCTTAGTGCCGCTGCCATTTCAATTAGTACTTGATTTTTAGTCTCGGTATCGAGTAAAGCAAGTGTATGGGCAGCTTTAGCTGTCTGGCGTGAAATGTCCGTAATTAAACTCATGACTTCTCCAATAATGCGATATGTTTTTCAGATATAACTGGTCCAATTGAATCCTGCATTTTTTCGCTGAATTCACTCTGTTCGTTGTCTGCAATAAAGTTTAACAAACAGCTACTGTAATTTGCGGTCGCTTTAGCTAAACGCGTACCGTCTTCACTACGTACTAAAATAGTATCACCAACAGCAAATTCACCATGGACTTCCATGATTTCATCACCGCGAATACAGCCACTTTCACCTTCAAGGGATTCATCAAATGATCCATCAACAACAACTTCACCTTGCTCATTTGCTGTGTGTGTCATCCAATGCACAGAGTCCAGCATCGGTTTTTCGTACGGTAAAAATATGCTACCAGGATTTTCCCCAGCTAGCAGTTTCGTAAATGTTTCTTCTTTAAAGCCGTTTATAATGTAAGTCGCGATACCATGTGACGTTGCTTTTTCTGCAGCTTCTATTTTGGTTTTCATGCCACCAGTACCAACAGCACTTGTAGCACATCCTGCCATAGCATAAATAGATTCATCAATTGATTTTATTTCAGGCAGTAACACCGCATCATCATGTAAGTTAGGGTTTTTGTCATATAGCCCATCAACGTCTGAGAATATTAATAAAGCATCGGCATCCGCTGCAGCTGCAACCATCGCTGATAAGTTATCGTTATCACCCACTCGTAGCTCATCGGTTGTCACCGCATCGTTTTCATTAATAATAGGGAGAATACCGTGCTCAAGTAGAGTGAACACAGTTTCGCGAATACTTTGGTAACGCTCGCGGTCACGTAAATCGCCGTGCGTTAATAATAGCTGCGCAGATGGAAAGTCAAAAAAGCGGTCCCACATGGCGATCATTTCTGTTTGACCTGCTGCTGCCATTGCCTTTTTCATTACCACAGAGCGAGGTTTGTCTGATGGGAATAAATGCGCTCCAGCCGCTACAGAACCCGATGATACTAAAATCACCTCGATTCCACGGGCACGACAACGAACAATGAACTGTGCGATGGTTAATATGTAACGCGAACGGCAGCCATCTTGATCTGGTGCAATTAATGCACTACCTACTTTAAGTACGATACGTCGCCAATTTAACTTTTGCATAAATGCTCAACTTTCCATTTTATCTGCGCTCATCTTAATTAGACGAGCTAAAACTAAGTAGCTAGGTTTAAAACATAGCTTCGAATTTTTCTTTTCATTTAGGCAACACTTTTTTACACACACGCAAAAACCATATCTAAAACAAGAAGCTTAGATTTGAGGTTAAGTAAAAGTAGCAACAACCCAATAATATTGAGCAGCACTAATCAAAAAATTTAAAAGTGTTGTTTATGCATCGCTGTAAAAAGCTGTGTGTGGCTTTTTTATTAACAACATACATAGAGCCTCTAAAGTCTGATACACCAACAGATAGGGTGAAGACCAAAGGACCGAGATTTAACCGCCACGATGGGGGGCTAAATATTGAAAGTAATAGTTCAACTCAAACCTTTATTTACTTAAATAATTAAATAATTAAATAAACTTGTTTGGCAAAACCATACCAAGAATTCGGCAAATGATATTTTGTAATGCTCAAATACTAGAAACATCACTAACACATGATTATAAAGATTAAAAATGACGTTAAGATTAACAAGCATCTTTTATCTTCAATAAACTTAGTTAGATGACTAATTATTAGAACACGAAGTATAATACACCAAATACCCCTTTAAAATCAAGGTTAAAATTCGAACTAAGTTAATACGAAACACTCATACCCTTTATATTGTTATTAAAATTCAATAAATTAAACAATTAATACACTTTAAAATAAGGTGGCTAAGTTCTCGCTAAATAATTTAAGCCTACTAATCTTTTATAAGCAGCTAAAATTGATTAGTAATATTTCAGTTTCCGGTGTATACCCCTGTATTAATAATTAACAAAAGTTATACTTTCTAAACATATCGTCATAAATAAGGAATTCTTAATCTATGTCAGCAATTTACATAGCCGGTATCGCACTTTGCTCTGTGCTTGCCCAATGGGTCGCGTGGGCTTTTAGAGTACCCGCTATTCTTTTTTTATTGCTTACTGGTCTTTTACTTGGACCATTTAGTGGTGTTTTAGACCCTGATGCACTTTTAGGTGATTTACTGTTTCCAGTAGTATCACTAAGCGTTGCCATCATTTTATTTGAAGGTTCCTTAACTCTGCATTTCAGAGAATTAAAAGGGATAGGAAAAGTTGTAAGGAATCTCTGCTCAATCGGTATGCTTACTACCTGCATTATTATTAGCCTAAGCGCCTACTGGTTGCTTGAGCTTAACTGGCGTGTTGCTGCGGTACTAGGCGCAGTACTCGTTGTTACTGGCCCTACCGTTATAGCACCGCTATTAAACTCAATGCGCCCAACACAAGACATAGACCGCATACTTCGCTGGGAAGGTATTGTAATAGATCCTATTGGCGCATTATTTGCTGTATTGGTATTTGAAGCTGTAATGCTTGTAGGCCAAGGCGAAGTATTTAGTCATACTATTATTGCTTTAGTTAAAACCCTGGGTGTTGGTTTAAGTATTGGTGTTGCTGCAGGTTGGCTAACAACCCTATTAATGCGTCGCGAGTGGCTGCCATTTGAATTACATAAGTTTGGAATTTTAGCACTAGTCCTTATTAGTTTTTCTGTATCAAACTATTTAAGCCATGAATCAGGCTTATTAGCAGTAACTGTATTTGGTATTTGGCTTGCGAACCAAGACGATTTAGAAATAGATTCTGTACTTGAGTTTAAAGAAGACTTGTCGATGATTTTGATATCGACGCTGTTTATTTTACTTGCAGCACGTTTACAGCTTTCTGATTTGATGATGCTCGACAGCGATGTATTTATATTTTTAGCTATTGTGCTTTTTGTTGCACGCCCACTGTGTATTGCTATTTCGACCTTTGGTACTGACTTACCAATGAAGTCTCGCTTGGTACTTGCCTGGATTGCTCCACGCGGTATAGTTGCCGCAGCCGTTGGGTCGGTATTTGCACTAAGTATGATGGAAGCTGGCGTTGCTGATGCTGAAAAAATGGTGCCACTTATATTTACGGTGATCATCATTACGGTTGTGCTGCAAAGCTTAACAGCCATTCCTGTTGCCAAGCTATTAGGTGTACGCCAACCATCACCAAATACAATATTAATTATTGGTGCAAACCATGTATCGCGTGCAATTGGACGTGGCTTACAAGAGCAGAGTATTCCGGTTCACCTTTCAGACCCTGCATGGGAAAACTGCAGAATGGCACGTATGGATGGCTTGGCTTGTTATTATGGTAACCCGCAATCAGAGCATGCTGAACGCTACTTACCTCTAACAACTATTCGCAGTGTCTTAGCGCTATCGCCAAACCGTCATCATAATGCGCTAGGCGTTCAATACTTTTCGCATTTACTTAATGAAAAAAATGTATTTTCGCTTCGCTCATCAACGTCGCATGCTAAAGCAAATAAAGACAGTGCAACGTTTTTATCCAGACAAATACTGTTTGGCGACGAAGGCTCATACGCACGTTTGAGCAGTATTATAGCTAAAGGCGGTAAGGTTAGTTCAACACGTATCTCGGATGAGTTTAGCTGGGAGCAATACCTAGAAATGAACCCTGAGGCTATTCCTTTGTTTATTCTTAAAGGTGATAAAGACAGCGACGACGATACGCCTATTAAGCTAAGACCGTTTACAATCAACATGGAAAAACCGCCGCAAGAAGGCGAGCGTGTTGTTGCATTACAGCCGCCTAAAATGTCGGTCTTAAAAGACCCGCAAACAAAGGCTAAAGAAGAAAGTTAAACACTTTTACAGGTAGTAAAAACTCAAAAACCCTAACTTAAAAAGTTAGGGTTTTGTTTTTTAAGAGCCATTAAATAGGAAGACGAGCTCGCGCAACCACACTATCTGGCATTTTTTGCGCTAACTTAGTCAACGCTCGCTCAATTTTTTTATGAGTCGCTTTATCTGCCACCATAGAATTAAATAGCCAGCGGTATGCATCTTCAAAATCACGCGGGCTGCCATAGCCATCATTAAATAATTTAACCAAACGTAGTTGTGCTTTTAAATTGCCTTGCGACGACGCTTCACGCAAATACGTAATTGCCATTGCTTTATCTTGCTGAACTAAACGCCCGGTGTCGTAGTAACGCCCTAACTGCTCTAGCGCTGCCGCTAAGCCTTGCTCAGCCGCTTTTCGCATGTAATACACACCTAACTCTACATTACGATCCACGCACACGTTATAAGCCAGCATATCGCCGTATAAAAATTGATAAGACGGCAATGCCATTTTATTGGCTCGTGCTTCTATATCTTGCACTAACTGGCAATCATCTGCCTTCACCCGCTCTAAATGCGTATTTTTATTTATTAACGCAATTAGCTCAGATTCTGTATACAGCGGTACAGCAGCAGGGCTTTCTGTAGCTAAGCTGTTGGTTGCTATAAATAAAGACAGCGGAATTAACGAAAGCCTTAATACGCAATTACGGTAAAATAAACGCATGCTCACCACTTATAAAAATAAACTTATTAAAATATATACAAAGATCGTTCCAAGGTGAATTTTAGATACAAAAAAAGCTGCACTAGGCAGCTTTTTTTAATCTAATGGTAATTACGCAAACGGGTTGCGAAGTACCATAGTTTCTACGCGGTCTGGACCTGTAGAAATAATATCAATTGGAACACCCGTAATTTCTTCAATACGCTTGATGTAGTCAATCGCAGCTTTTGGTAAACCGTCAAGACTCGTTACACCAACAGTGTTTTCTGACCAACCTGGCATTTCTTCGTATACTGGCGTTACTTTATCGTAACCTTCAGCTGCTAATGGTGTTACGTTAGTAACTGTGCCATCTTCAAGCTTGTAACCAATACAGATTTTAAGCGTTTCTAAGCCATCTAAAACATCAAGCTTAGTTAAACAAAAACCTGAAATACTGTTGATTTGAACCGCACGGCGCATAGCCACTGCATCTAACCAACCAGTACGACGAAGTCGACCTGTTGTAGCGCCAAACTCATGGCCTTTATCACCTAAGTGCTTACCAACTGGATCTTGTTTCTCAAGACCGTCGTAAAGCTCTGTAGGGAAAGGACCTGAACCAACACGTGTAGTGTACGCTTTAATAATACCTAAAACGTAATCAAGGTTTAATGGACCAAAACCTGCACCAGTAGCAACGCCACCAGCTGTAGTATTTGAAGATGTTACATAAGGGTAAGTACCGTGATCGATATCAAGTAACGTACCTTGTGCACCTTCAAATAAAATGTTTTCGCCTGCTAAACGCGTTTGATCTAAAAGCTCAGTTACATCTACAACCATTGCTTTTAAGATATCAGCAACAGCCATTGCATCATCAAACGTTTTTTGGAAATCTACAGCGTCTACTTTGTAGTAGTTAACTAAAGTGAAGTTATGGTATTCAAGAACTTCTTTTAATTTAGCTGCAAATAATTCAGGATTAAATAAATCGCCTACGCGTAAACCACGGCGAGCCACTTTATCTTCGTACGCAGGACCAATACCACGGCCAGTTGTACCAATTGGCTTATCGCCACGAGCAGTTTCGCGGGCTACATCTAATGCAACATGGAAAGGCAAGATTAGCGGACATGCTTCACTTATTAAAAGACGCTCACGTACTGGTACGCCGCGTTCTTCAAGCATGCCAATTTCTCTCATTAGCGCTTCTGGTGATAAAACTACACCATTACCAATCACACATTTAACATTGTCACGTAATACACCCGATGGAATAAGGTGTAGAACCGTCTTTTCACCTTCGATAACTAAAGTATGACCCGCATTGTGGCCACCTTGATAACGAACTACTAAAGATGCTTTGTCTGTAAGGAGATCAACTACCTTACCCTTTCCTTCGTCACCCCATTGGGTGCCTAATACAACAACGTTTTTACCCATCGTAAATTCACTTAGAGAAAATTAGGACGAGATTTTACCAGAAAACTAAAGTAAAGATCACCCCTGTTCAGCTTATTTTTTCTGCGCGCATTTGTTATATCCAAATATTAGCTAATAACCACATAAATAACAGTGATTTAAAGCACTAGACTGTGTTTAACAAAAAGCCCCGCAAATGCGAGGCTTTTTAACTTTTAAATAATTAGCGTAAAGCCTATTGAGCTTTAGCGCCTTTCATATATTGGAAGAAGTCGCTATCTGGTGAAAGCACCATAACGTCTTGCTTATTTTTAAAAGTCTTTTTGTAAGCCTCGAGCGAACGCACAAAACTAAAGAACTCAGGGTCTTTGTTATACGCGCTTGCATAGATGCCTGCTGCATCAGCATCGCCTTGACCACGTACAGAACGCGCATTACGCTCTGCATCGGCAAGCATTACTGTTACACGACGGTCAACACCCGCACGAATAGTCTCGGCTTTTTCCTGACCTTCAGAACGATGCTCTTTTGCAACAGCAGTACGCTCAGCGCGCATACGTTGGTAAATAGAGCTACTCACTTCTTGCGGTAGGTTAATTTGCTTAACACGTACGTCTAGCACCTCAATACCAAGCTCACGTGCACTTTCAGAAGCTTGTACTAACGCTTCTTCCATCAACTCGCTACGCTCACCCGATACAATTTCGCGAATTGTACGTGTACCAAAGTTTGTACGAAGACCATTATTTACTTTTTGTTTAAGTAGCGTTTCAGCATATTGCTTATCGCCACGGGCACGTAAGTAAAAAGCGCTAAAGTCATTAACACGCCATTTTACAAACGAATCAACAATTAAGTCTTTTTTCTCACTAGTAACAAAGCGGTCCGGCGCACCATCTAGCGTTTGAATACGTGCATCAATACGACGTACTTGGCTAAAAAATGGCACCTTAAATTGTAGGCCTGGGCCATATACAATCGCTTGATCGTCGCTGTCTTTTTGTACTTTACTGAATAACATTACAATTGCTTTTTGCCCTTCAGGTACAACAAATACCGATGAGAAAGACATAACAATGGCAGCTAATAGTATTACTAAACTAAAGTTTTTCATTATGATTATCTCCCATCATTGAAGCGGTCGTTGTTAAAGCGGTCATTGCCACTATTAACAGAGCTATTGCGCGACGTATTTACTTTATTGCGTAAATCTTGAATATCACTAGAGCTTGGAAGTGCAACACGTGTTGCTGTCCCTTGCTTATCCATGATCTTATCAAGTGGTAAATAAAGCATGTTATTACCGCCTTTAACATCAACCAATATTTTAGAACTACTCCCTAACACTTCTTCCATTGCATCAATGTATAAGCGCTCACGAGTAACTTCTTTAGCTGCTTGATATTCAGGTAGTAGCTTTTCAAAACGAGCTACTTCACCTTGTGCTTCTAATGTAATACGCTCTTGGTAACCTTCCGCTTCTTGAGTCATACGCGTTACTTGACCACGAGCACGCGGTTCAATTTCACGAGCATATGCTTCTGCTTCACGAATGAAACGTTCTTCATCTTCTTGTGCAGCAATCGCATCATCAAATGCATCTTTAACTTCAGTTGGCGGACGAGAGTCTTTAAAGTTCACGTCAGTAACAATTAAACCTAAGTTATATGGTTCGATAATCTTATTAAGCTCATCCCATGTATTTTGACGAACAACCTCACGGCCATTAGTTAATACTTGGTCCATTTTTGCATGACCCACAACGTAACGTAGTGCACTATCTAGTGCTTCTTCTAAGCTACTATCAGCGTTAGTTACGCTAAATTCATAAAGGTATGGGTCAATAACACGGTATTGCACCTGAAACTCAACGCTCACTACGTTTTCGTCTTCAGTAAGCATAAAACCAGAAGCCGATAATGAACGAACTGCTTCAATATCTACTGGGATTACCGTTTCAATAAACGTCATTTTCCAACGCAGACCAGGATCAGCAATTCGGTCATATTTACCAAATTGAAGAACCACACCACGCTCGGCTTCTTTAACCGTATAAATACCACTTAACGCCCATACAATAACGGCGATAATAAGTATGAATGAAATACCGGCTCCGCCAAGTCCACCGCCGCTACCATTGCCGGATTTTTTCCCGCCAAATAAGCCGCCGAACTTGTTACTAAACTTGCGGAACACCTCGTCTAAATCAGGTGGGCCTTGATCACGTCCGCCTTTATTATTCCACGGATCTTTGTCATTGCCATTATTACCCGGTTCATTCCAGGCCATAGCTATACTCCATTGTTATCTAAATAAATTAGGAAATTGTGTTAAATCTAACAAATCTACCGCGTTTCTCATACAAAAACCGACATTAAAACGTCAATTTTTAATTACGGTTGATAAAACCAGCAATTTCAGGACCAAATTCTTTAATTAAACGATTCCACTCAACCATTGGCATTCTAACATCTAACAGCCAATTACCTTGCTCATCAAAGCGTTCTTCATGTACTGCATTTAAACTAAACAATGCAGCCCTTAGGCGACCATACAATGGCGTAAGAAATAATGTTTCGTTAAACATCTTCTTAGCAAGCAGTTCACTAATAGCCTCACTAAGTAATTCACACCCTTCACCAGTCTGAGCGCTAAGCCATACTCTTATAGGTTGGCCTTCGTCATCTCGATCAATACGTGGGCTTACGTTATCCAGCGCATCAATTTTATTATAAATTAATAGCTGTGGTACTTCATCGGCTTCAATTTCTTTAAGCACCGATTGTACTTGTTCAATATTTTCTTGAAGACGAGAGTCTGCTGCGTCAATTACATGTAACTGTAAATCAGCTTCACGAGTTTCAGTTAGCGTTGCTTTAAAAGCAGCAACTAAGTCGTGCGGTAAATGACGAATAAAGCCCACTGTATCAGCTAAGATAACAGGACCAACATCACCTAATTCAAGCTTACGTAGAGTCGGGTCAAGCGTTGCAAACAACTGATCGGCCGCGTATACATCTGAATTCGTAATTCGATTAAATAATGTAGATTTACCCGCATTGGTATAGCCAACTAACGATACCGTAGGTATTTCGTTACGAGTACGAGCTCGCCTACCTTGTTCGCGTTGCACTGCTACTTTAGCTAAACGCGCACGGATATTTTGAATTCGGGCACGAAGTAATCGTCTATCTGTTTCAAGTTGGGTTTCACCAGGTCCACGTAAACCAATCCCGCCTTTTTGGCGTTCAAGATGGGTCCAGCCCCGAATTAATCGAGTCGACATATGGCGAAGTTGTGCCAATTCAACCTGCAGCTTACCCTCATGGGTACGTGCACGTTGGGCAAAAATATCAAGAATTAGCGTCGTTCTATCAAGCACACGACACTGACAAACACGCTCTAAATTACGCTCTTGTGACGGCCTGAGTTGATGATTGAAAATTACGACATCTGCATTGTGGATTTTGACAATCTCAGCTATTTCTTCTGCTTTACCGGTACCGACGAATAGTTTCGGATGTGGTGCTTGACGGCTGCCTTGCACAACCGCCAAACTACTAACACCAGCAGAAGATACCAACATTTCTAATTCATGAAGATCTTCACGATCCCCTTCTTTAGGTAAGTCGATATGAACTAAAATTGCCTGTTCGCCGGATTCATAGCGGTCAAACAAACATTATGCTCCTAATTAAAAGTTACCAGCTTCTGGTTCTTCAGTGTCTTCACTCCCTTGAACTGCTTGGAAGTTAACTGCGCGAGCAGGGACAACTGTTGAAATTGCATGCTTATAAACCATTTGATTTACGGTGTTCTCTAGTAAAATAACAAATTGGTCAAATGACTGAATTTTGCCTTGTAATTTTATGCCATTTACCAAAAAGATTGATACTGGAATGCGCTCACGTCGTAGTGCATTCAAAAATGGGTCTTGTAACGATTGGCCTTTTGCCATGTTATTGTTCCTTCGTTCTAGGTGTTATTATAATTAAGTGGCTGAACTTATTTGATAAAAAACAATATTCAACTACTACTAGCTTAGCGAACTTACTACACGATGCAAGTTTTCTTCGTCACCCGTTGTTAACCAAGTAACATCAGGCCAGCTACGAAGCCACGTTAACTGACGTTTTGCCAATTGACGTGTTGCTGCGATGCCACGAAAAACCATTTCATCATGGCTTGTTTCACCCGCAAGGTAATCCCACATTTGTCTATAACCAACACAACGAATAGAAGGCATATTGGGGTGTAAATCCTTACGTAGATATAGGGTCGAAACTTCATTTTCAAACCCCTGATCAATCATTATTTTAAACCTTTCTTCAATTCGGCGATGTAATTCGCTACGTTCTTGCGGTGCAATCGCAAATTGATGAAAAGTATAAGGTAAAGCCGGCTGTTTTTGCTTTTGCAACTCAGTCATGGTCTTACCAGTTAACCTGTAAACCTCTAAAGCTCGATTAATTCTTTGTGAGTCATTCTCACTTATTTTTTCAGCTGCTTTTGGGTCAACTTTAACTAATTCTTCATATAAATGAGGCCAGCCAAATTCTTTAGCTTGTGCTTCTAGCTCTGATCTTATTACTGTATCTGCTTCAGGCAAAGGCGATAAACCATCAATTAAAGATTTAAAGTACAACATTGTACCTCCAACCAATACAGGCACTTTACCTTGTCTATGAAATTCGTCAATTTTTTGTACTGCATCGCGCCTAAAATCAGCAACTGAATATGTTTCACTCGGGTCAAGTAAGTCGATCAGATGATGCGGAGCTTTAGCAAGTTCTTCTGCATCGGGTTTTGCAGTACCAATGTTCATATCTTTATACACTAACGCTGAATCAACGCTGATTATTTCTGTATTTAAATGCTCGCACAGTGAGATTGCCAATGCTGTTTTACCAGCAGCAGTTGGACCCATTAAAAATATGACTGGTAAATTACTCAACACTGATACCTTAATCTAATTGCATTAAATAGTGATTTAGCTCTATTTTAACTGCTTTTTCGCGTAAGCGTTCAATAGTTTGCGGATTATTTTGTAAGCGCATTTGTTGCGCTAAAAACACATTGCTTAAATAAAACCGGGGAGGTACACATTTTATCTGCCACTCTAACCAATTCTCTATATTTTCAAGCCCTGTTTTACACCCATCAAGTAGCTCACCTATCGCTGTACTTACATCAAGTAAATATAAGCACGCTGGCAATTTTTTAACCATTACAAACTGTTTTTCTATTACGAGTTCAAAACCAAGTAAAGTAAACCACGATTGCTGAGCTTCTATAAGTAAGCAATCTTCTTTTGATAAGTTTACTCTTACGGGCAGCAAAAGGGCTTTCCCTTCTAAACTTCCGGACTCTTTAATTTGATTATGCCAATCATCTACCAATGCATATTTGAAATGTGAGCAATACAATTGCTGCTCAACACTAAATATACACGCACCTTCATTAACACTGATGATTGAAACTGTCTTTAAAACATTATGCGCAGACTCTAACTGGTGTTGTGCTACAGGTATGTTTGCTACATTATCAAAATGCGCAGCATGTTGCTCACTCACACCTTGATAAAACGCGTTTACATCATGATGGCTTGTACTTGGTGTAGCACGGTATGCCCCGCCACCGCCAACACTTCTAGTACCTGATGACGAACTACCAGCACTTCCATAGTAAGAGGGCTGTAATTGCGATTTAGGGTAATCAAATACTCCATCCGCTTTTGTATCATTAGAACTACTATGCGCTGACCCCATAAACACAGGCGCAGATTCCACCTCAGAGCTAAGCGGTTCATTCGTAAACTCACCTTGCAGCGGCACTACCACTTGCTTAATAGCCTGTAATATAAAGTCATGAATTAAGCGCCCTTGATGAAAACGCACTTCATGCTTAGCTGGATGAACATTTACATCAACCTGCCGAGGGTCTATATCAATATAAATGACAAAACCGGGTAATTCTTGTGTTCCGCTTACTTCTTCAAATGCCTGGCGTATAGCATGCAGAATAAGTTTATCGCGCATCATACGATTATTAACATAAGTATACTGAGTCGTATTAGCTGACCCTACAGGTAGCACCCAACCATGCAGCTGTAAGCCACCCTCTCCTGATTGAATATGCAAACCTTGCTCAGCAAAAGCCTTACCTGCAACTTGCGCTACACGTGTAATAGCCTGAGAGGGATCTGTCTTCGCACGATACTGCCTTACTACTTTTTCGTTGTGAGTTAGTGTAATAGAGACATCAAAGCGACTAAGCGCAATACGCTTTATCAACTCATCAATATGGCTAAATTCAGTTTTTTCGGTACGCAAGAATTTACGACGAGCTGGGGTGTTAAAAAATAAATCTTTTACTTCAATGGTTGTGCCATCAGGGTGCGCTACTGGCTTTACTTGCACGGCCATATCGCGACCTTCTGCAAATGCTTGCCAAGCAGCTTCTTGATCTTTTGGTTTTGAGCTCAGCGTTAAACGCGATACAGAGCTAATTGACGCAAGCGCTTCCCCCCTAAAACCAAGTGAACAAATATTTTCAAGGTCATCTAGAGATTTTAATTTACTCGTAGCGTGACGAGAAAGCGCGAGCGTTAGCTCATCTTTACTTATCCCTGAACCGTTATCACGTATACGAATAAGCTTATGACCGCCACGCTCTATATCTATCTGAATACGTGTAGCGCCAGCATCTAAACTGTTTTCGACTAGCTCTTTTACTACCGACGCTGGGCGCTCAACCACTTCGCCTGCGGCAATTTGGTTAGCTAAACGCGCGGGTAATATTTCAATATTCATGAGATTTCCTAGCAAGCATTGCGCTAATAATAATGACTAACTTTGTGGTATATCGAGCTCTTGCCCAATAAACAAAGTATTAGAGCTAAGCTTATTAACTTGTTTTAATTCAGTGACTGTAATGCCATAGCGACTCGCCAACATACTTAAAGATTCACCCGGGCGTACCTTGTGCTTTGTTGGATATTGCGACTTTAATTTAGCAAATAAAGAGTCATCAGGTGGATTTTTTAAATAGTAATTTTTAATTGAAGTAAATATAGCTTTAGCCAAACGCTCTTGATGGTTAGCACTTTTAAGCAGCTTTTCTTCTCGTGGGTTAGATATAAACCCTGTTTCTACTAAAATTGATGGGATATCTGGTGATTTAAGTACAGCAAGACTCGCATGTTGGGGATCTTTTTTATGCAGCTTAGCAACTTTACGTAACTCTTTAACCACTTCGTCAGCTACGTTTAAGCCGGTTTTCATAGAGTGATCCATCGACATATCAAGTAATGCTTGCGCTAAGTATTTTTCGTTAGCGGCATCTTTCATTACATCCGCAGCGCCACCTAAAAGCTCAGAGTGCTTTTCTTTATCTTCTATCCATTTACCTATCTCTGAATTAGCACGCCTTAACGACAACACCCAAACAGAGGCACCATTTGGTCCCGGGCTCGTAAATGCATCAGCATGAATAGAGACAAAAAAGTCGGCCTTTTTTTCACGAGCACGATTGGTACGCGTATTAAGTTTTACAAAGTAGTCACCGCTTCGTACCATGCGCGAAATCATCCCACGTTCGCCATCTATCATGCGCTCTAAACGTTTTGCAATTTGCAGTGTTACTGTTTTTTCGTACGTGCCAGATGGACCAATTGAACCTGGATCTTCGCCGCCATGACCCGCATCAATTGCAATCACAATATCGCGCTCTTGGCTTAACTGGCGATTTTTAGCTGCTGTTTGAGCAGGAGAAGCAACTGTGGCAGCTTGGCTTTTATTGTATAAATCAACAACGAGCCTGTTTTTATAAGGGCCTGTAGGCGCTAAAGCAAATACAACTGGCTTTACTGGTGCGTTTAATTCAAACACTAACCGAACACTGTGCTTATTTTTAGGTTTTGAGTAGCGTAGCTTGCTCACTATTTGATGTTTTGGTGGTACACCTGGTAGTATTTTTAACTCGTTAGTGTTTTCTAAATCAATTACTAAGCGGCTTGGGTTTTTAAGCATGAAATAGCTAAAGTCAGGCTTATCATTTAAATCAAATACCACACGCGTACTATCAGGGGACGGCCATACGCGTACACTATTAATTGTATTTTTGGCCCACAGCGGCAAGCTTATGGTAATAACCATAAGGTAAATAAAGAGTTTAACTACACCTCGGCTCATTTGATAATTACTGCCTTAACTATATTATTATTTGTTATTTAGTTTTTCGACAATTGCTACACCACGCTCACTGGCGCTATTAATAACAATTTTACGTTCGTTACCCATATAGCTTAGAGTAATATCTAAATCAGGCACAGGAATAAATTCACCACCTTTTTCTGGCCACTCAACAACGCAAATTGCATCTGGTGAAAAATAATCGCGTATTCCCATGTATTCTAGCTCTTCAGGGTCACCTAAGCGGTATAAATCAAAATGATAAACATTTGCGCGCTCGAGTTCATAAGGTTCAACAAGTGTATACGTTGGGCTTTTAACTTTGCCTGTATGTCCAAAGCCTTGCACTACACCTCGAGTAAACGTTGTTTTACCAGCGCCTAAATCACCATGTAAATAAATAACCGCACCTTGCTCTATAATATCAGCAACGCAATTACCCATTGCGACCGTGGCTACTTCATCAGTCAAATGAAATTCAAAACTACGCGTCATTACTACCTCAAAAATTCATTCAAAAGCGCATATTTGCTAATCATACCAGAATATTAATTTAAGGCGATAAATTGAGGTTTTAGACATAAAAAAACCAGATAAGCTAATGATAGAAGTTGTGTATGGATGTCTATTTTCGATACTTTGAAACTGTATTATTGTAATAAAATAAGGTAAGTGAGTTCTCAGACTAAAAGATAGTAAAAGATAGTAAAAGAAAAGTAACACCACGAATTAGATGACCCCATGTTGGCATTAAATTAACTGAGATATGTAAGTTTATTATCTAACTTCTTCTGATTCAGCAGATGGTTCTGCTAGCAAAAAAGTAACTGGTACATGAAACTCTCACTACTCCCCAAGATAACTTTGTATTTTCAGATAGAAGACTAATCCAGGTGACCCGCTCATCCTAGTTTACTGTTTGCAGGTGCTTTAAAAACAAAAAGCCCCAGCTAATGCCGGGGCTTTTTTACAAAACTAACTTAATTAAAAAATTAAGCTTGTTTTGGACTAGAAATAACGTCTACTAAAGTCCAAGATTTATTCTTAGAAATTGGTGCGCATTCACGGATAGTAACTACGTCACCCGCTTTTGCTGTGTTATTTTCGTCATGTACGTGTAACTTAGTCGTACGTTTAATGAATTTCCCATAGATTGGGTGCTTCACGTAACGTGCGATAGCGATAGTGAAAGATTTTTCCATCTTGTCGCTGATTACACGGCCTTGAAGAGTACGAATTTTATCGCTCATTATTGACCTGCCTTCTGGTTAATAACTGTTTTTACACGCGCGATATCGCGGCGTACTGTTCTTAGCGTGTGTGTCTGAGCTAACTGACCAGTGCTAGCTTGCATGCGCATATTAAATTGCTCACGAAGTAGTCCTAGAAGTTCAGCATTAAGCTCTTCTACGCTTTTGTCTTTTAGTTCGCTAGCTTTCATCACATTACCGTCCGAGTTACGAAAGTTGTTTTGAATGGCAATTTACGAGCAGCAAGGTCGAATGCTTCACGAGCAAGCTCTTCTGAAACACCTTCCATTTCGTAAAGTACTTTACCAGGCTGAATTTCAGCAACCCAATATTCAACAGAACCTTTACCTTTACCCATACGAACTTCAAGAGGTTTTTCTGTAATCGGTTTGTCAGGGAAGACACGAATCCAGATTTTACCTTGACGTTTCACGTGACGCGTCATAGCACGACGAGCTGCTTCGATTTGACGAGCAGTCATACGGCCACGGCCAGTTGCTTTCAATCCGAAAGTACCGAAGCTTACTTTGTTACCGTTTTGCGCTAAACCGCGGTTGCGGCCTTTGTGCATTTTACGGAATTTTGTACGTTTTGGCTGTAACATTAGTCGCTACCTCTACTTAGCACTTTTCTTGGCTTTCTTTGGTGCGCGTTTAGCTGGCTTCTCTTGCTCTTGTACTAGTGGTAAACCACCAATAACTTCGCCTTTGAAGATCCAAACTTTAACACCAATGATACCATAAGTGGTTAAGGCTTCAGAAGTTGCGTAATCGATATCAGCACGAAGAGTATGTAGAGGTACACGACCTTCACGATACCATTCTGAACGTGCGATTTCAGCGCCGCCAAGACGACCGCTAACTTCAACTTTAATCCCTTTAGAACCGATGCGCATTGCATTTTGTACCGAACGCTTCATAGCGCGACGGAACATAACACGACGTTCTAGTTGAGAGGCAATGCCGTCTGCTACTAGTTGTGCATCTAGTTCTGGTTTACGTACTTCAGAGATATTAATCTGAGCAGGTACACCAGCGATTTTAGTTACCGCTTGACGTAATTTTTCTACGTCTTCGCCTTTTTTACCGATAACAACACCCGGACGAGCCGTATGAATTGTTACACGGATTGATTTTGCTGGACGCTCAATAACGATTTTAGACACAGAAGCCGTTTTCAATTCCTTAGTAAGGAATGTACGAACTTTGTGATCGCCAAAAAGCTGTGCAGAGAAATCTTTTGAACTCGCGTACCAGGTAGAAACCCAAGGTTTAGATATACCTAGGCGAATACCAGTAGGATGAACTTTTTGTCCCATTACTTATACTCCTAGCTATCTGAAACCATAACAGTGATATGGCTTGTACGCTTAAGGATGCGGTCTGCGCGTCCTTTAGCACGAGGCATAATACGTTTCATTGTAGGACCATCGTCCACAAAGATCGTTGTTATACGAAGCTCATCAATGTCAGCACCTTCGTTATGCTCTGCGTTAGCAATAGCAGACTCAAGTACTTTCTTAACTAATACAGCCGCTTTCTTAGGGCTGTACGCCAGGATTTCTAGTGCGCGATCTACAGGTAACCCGCGGATCTGATCTGCAACTAGACGTGCTTTTTGCGCCGAACCAGAGGCGAATTTATGTTTAGCTAATGCTTGCATTTATCTTCCCCTCTTATCGTTTCTTCGCTTTCTTATCCGCAGCATGGCCACGGTAAGTGCGAGTTGGTGCAAATTCACCTAGTTTGTGACCGATCATTTCGTCAGAAACGAAAACTGGTACGTGCTGGCGACCATTATGGACAGCAATGGTCAATCCGATCATGTTAGGTATGATCATTGAACGACGGCTCCAAGTTTTAATTGGCTTTTTCTCACCGCTTTCCAAAGCTTTCTCTACCTTCTTCAGCAAGTGTAGGTCTATAAAAGGACCCTTCTTGAGAGAGCGTGGCATGGCTATTCCTCAATATTACTTAGTACGACGACGTACTATAAATTTATCCGTACGCTTGTTCTTACGCGTCTTCGCACCTTTAGTCGGTTTACCCCATGGAGACACAGGATGACGACCACCAGATGTACGACCTTCACCACCACCGTGTGGGTGATCTACCGGGTTCATGGCAACACCACGAACTGTCGGACGAATACCACGCCAGCGATTTGCACCTGCTTTACCAAGTGAACGAAGCATATGCTCAGCATTGCCTACTTCACCTAGAGTCGCACGACAATCAGATTCAACTTTACGAACTTCGCCTGAACGAAGACGTAATGTTACATATTGACCATCACGAGCAAGGATTTGAACGTATGCACCAGCAGAACGTGCGATTTGAGCACCTTTACCTGGTTTTAATTCTACGTTGTGAACAGTCGAACCTACAGGCATATTACGCATTGGTAATGCATTACCAGGCTTGATTGGTGCATCAACACCAGACTGGATTGCATCGCCAGCTTTTAAGCCTTTAGGTGCGATAATGTAACGACGCTCACCGTCTGCATATAATACAAGAGCGATGTTTGCGCTACGATTTGGATCGTATTCTAAACGTTCAACAGTAGCTGGAATGCCATCTTTAGTACGTTTAAAATCGATTAAACGGTAGTGTTGTTTATGACCACCACCGATATGACGAACCGTAATACGACCATTGTTATTACGACCACCTGATTTAGAGTTTTTCTCTAAAAGTGGTGCGTATGGCTTACCCTTATGTAGATCAGAGTTAACCACTTTAACTAGGTGACGACGGCCCGCAGAAGTAGGCTTACACTTTTGAAGTGCCATAATTCTATCCCCTTATTACTCGGCGCCGCCGACAAAGTCTAGCTCGCTGCCTTCTTTAAGAGTAACGTAAGCTTTCTTCCAGTCGCTACGACGACCGAAACGTGCGCCAGTACGTTTTGTTTTACCCTTAACGTTAAGTGTGCGAACACCAGTTACTTCTACTTCAAAAAGCTTCTCAACTGCTACTTTAATTTCAGCTTTAGTTGCGTCATTTACTACTTTAAAAACAATAGTATTGTTTTCTTCAGCAGCAATTGTGCTTTTTTCAGAGATATGTGGAGCAAGGATCACTTTTAAAAGACGTTCTTCGCGAATCATGCTAGCGCCTCCTCAAGTTGCTTAACAGCAGCGGCTGTAATAAGTACCTTATCGAAAGCAATTAAGCTTACAGGATCGATACCAGCTACATCACGTGTGTCAACCTTATAAAGGTTACGTGCCGATAAGAAAAGATTTTCATCTACTTCTTCAGTCACGATAAGAACATCTTTAAGCTCAAGTTCTTTAAGCTTAGCAACTAGTTCTTTAGTTTTTGGTGCTGCTAGAGCAAAACTTTCAACAACGATTAAACGCTCTTGACGAACTAATTCAGATAAGATGCTTTTAATCGCACCACGGTACATTTTACGGTTTACTTTTTGGCTGTGGTCTTGTGGTTTAGCTGCAAAGCTAACGCCACCTGAACGCCAAATTGGGCTACGGATTGTACCGGCACGTGCACGGCCAGTACCTTTTTGAGCCCATGGTTTTTTACCACCACCGCTTACTTCAGAACGTGTCTTCTGAGCACGAGTACCTTGACGAGCACCTGCTGCGTATGCAACAACTACTTGATGTACTAATGCTTCGTTAAACTCACGTCCAAAAGTAGCTTCAGAAACTTCAAGACCGCCAGAAGCGTCTTTAATTGCTAATTCCATCACTAAATCTCCAGGACTTATGCTTTAACAGCTGGTTTAACGATAACGTCACCGCCAATAGCTCCAGGTACTGCACCCTTAACTAAAAGCAAATTACGCTCAGCGTCAACGCGAACTAGTTCTAAGTTTTGAGTCGTTACACGCTCAGCACCCATATGACCGGCCATTTTCTTACCTTTAAACACCTTACCAGGTGATTGGTTTTGACCGATTGAACCAGGAGCACGGTGAGATAGAGAGTTACCATGTGTAGCGTCTTGCATGCTGAAATTCCAGCGTTTAACACCACCTTGGAAACCTTTACCTTTAGAAGTACCGGTTACGTCAACCTTGTTGATTTCGTTGAATAATTCAACAGTAAGCTCAGCGCCTACTTCAAAATCGCCTTCACCACCGTTAAGGCGGAATTCCCACAGACCGCGACCCGCTTCAACACCAGCTTTAGCGAAATGACCCGCTTTAGCTTTGTTTACACGACTTGCTTTTTTAGTGCCTGCGGTTACTTGAAGCGCGTTATAACCGTCTGTTGCGTCAGATTTGATCTGAGCAATGCGGTTAGGTGTCGCTTCAATAACTGTCACAGGGATAGATACACCATCTTCAGTGAAGATTCGTGTCATACCCACTTTACGACCGACTAGACCTAATGCCATTTTCCTAAAACCTCTCTAATCTTTCGATTAACCCAGGCTGATTTGAACATCAACACCAGCAGCAAGATCTAAACGCATAAGCGCGTCTACAGTCTTGTCAGTTGGTTCTACGATGTCTATCAGACGTTTATGGGTGCGGATCTCGTACTGATCACGCGCATCTTTATTAACGTGCGGTGAAGTTAGTACAGTAAAACGTTCAAAGCGTGTAGGTAGTGGGATTGGACCACGTACTTGTGCGCCAGTGCGTTTCGCAGTTTCCACGATTTCTGCCGTTGATTGGTCAATCAAACGGTGGTCAAAAGCTTTTAGGCGAATACGAATGCGTTGATTTGACATTCTTAACCTCAATATAAAGAGCATATAAAAGAGCATAAAAAAACGACCGAAACAATCTTAAAACTTAAGATGTCGGCTGTTTGATTATATCTACGTTGAGTTCCAAATCGGAACTCCTGTTTATTAGCTTGAAATCCAAGCTTAATTTATCCTTTCTAGTTCCCAGAGGAATTTTGAAAGCCTGCGTATTATAGAGGTATTGGTGATAAATGCAACAACTATTTAGAAACAATACAATGCCTATAAATTTGATTAAATAAGCACCCATACATGCTTACTAGCTATACTTGAACTAATACCTCTACTGTTAGTCAATAAACAAGTTAACACCTTAATTACGCAAACTAAGGGATTTTTAGATATTATGGTATCCTACTGCGCTAATTTTGCCCTTAATACTCTCAATATGGTGAGTCGATGCGTATTTTTAATTATTGTTTAAATGTTATGTCTGCTGGATTTAGCCGCTTATTTGTAAAAAGCAAAGTGCTGCCAGAAAATCCGATTAAACAGTATGATCTAAACCCTGAGTACCCTACATTTTATATAGTGCGTTTAAATTCACGATTTGATTTAGCGGCTCTCGCACATGCGTGTAAAAAAAATGGTCTACCTAGCCCAACCGAAGAGCAAGTATTAGGTAACCAAGATTTAGACCGTTTTATTGGTATTAAAAATCCACCACCACTTTTTGGTGATGAAGCTAAGCCAACCAATGCTTTAGCTCAAGGTAAACAAATTATTGAATACCTAATACAAAGTGGGCAGCAAAACGTACAAGTGGTTCCGGTTACTATTTTATGGGGTCGCGACCCGGGTAAAGAAAAGCCGGGGCTACGCACTTTAATTACGCACTCTCTAACTCCTAGCTGGTTTAGAAAGTTTTTTGTGGTGTTGTTTTCAGGACGCGACAACTTTATTCGCTTTAGCCAACCACTCGACTTATCGCTTTTAGTCAATGAAAAAGCCGATGTAAGCGAGTTACCACATAAATTATTACGTGTAGCACGTGTTCACTTTAAGCGCCAAAAGCTAGCTGCTACAGGCCCTAAAATGCCCTCTCGTGAACAATTATTTAATTCATTATTAGCGTCACCTACAATAAAAAAAGCAATTCAAGATGAAGCTAAAGCTAAAAACATTAGCCAAACAGAAGCCCGCCAAAATGCACTTAAGCTACTTGATGAGATAGCTGCTAATTACTCTGAAGCAATGATACGTGTGGCCGAGCGATTTTTAACTTGGTTATGGAATAAGCTCTATAACGGTATTGATATTAAACACGCAGAACAAATTCATGAACTAACAGATAAAGGCCATGAAATAATCTATATGCCTTGTCATCGCAGTCATATGGATTACTTACTGCTTACTTACTCTATTTATCATTTAGGCTTAGTTCCACCACATATAGCTGCAGGTATAAATCTTAACTTTTTCCCTGCCGGTGGCATATTTAGACGCTCTGGGGCATTCTTTATTCGTCGCTCGTTTGCAGGCAATAAACTTTATTCTGCAATATTCAAAGAGTATTTAAGCCAACTGTTTATTAAAGGTTACTCTGTTAAGTTTTACACGGAAGGCGGTCGAAGCCGAACTGGGCGCTTACTTCCACCTAAAACAGGTATGCTATCTATGACATTACAAGCAATGCTGCGCGGAATAGACAGACCAATATCTATCGTTCCTGTGTACATTGGCTACGAACACGTAATGGAAATTAACACCTATCTTAAAGAGCTGGATGGGAAAGATAAAAAAGGCGAATCCATCTTTGGTATTTTTAAGGCAATTAAAAACCTTAAAAACTACGGTCGTGGTAACTTAAACTTTGGTGATCCAATCTCAATTAACCAATACCTAAACGATAACCAACCTGATTGGCGTGACTCAATACACCCTACTGACGTGCAAAAACCACAATGGTTAGCCTCACAAGTAACTAAACTTGCCGATCAAGTAATGGTTAAAATTAATAATGCTGCGGCGCTTAATGCGGTTAACTTACTAGCGATGATATTGCTGGTTAATGATAAACAAGCGTTGAGTAAACCAAAGCTATTAGCACAACTTGATTTTTATCTACGCTTACAACGCGATGCCAGCTATAGCGATAAAGTAACAGCCCCAGACGAAACACCAGAGCAATTACTAACGCATGCATTAAAGCTGAATAAGTTTGAAGTTATAAGTGATGAATTTGGCGAAATTATTACTATTAGCGATAAAGAAAAAGTACTGTTTAATTACTACCGAAACAATATTTTGCACTTGTTTGCAGTACCAAGCTTAATTGCGCTGCACCTATTTAAACAACACAGCACAACTATTGAGCAATGCCAGCAACTTGTAAAAACGTTTTATCCGTTATTTGCTAAAGAATGGTATTTACAGCCTCTTGATGAAAACTATATAACGCGTATTTTGGCTAACTTTGCTGATCAAAATTTAATTGAGTTTGATGGCGATAACATTCATATAACGAACAGTAATGACTGCTTAGCTAAGCTTGAAATGCTTGGACGAGCACTTAGTTTTACTCTGCAACGTTACGCTATTGTGATTGGTTTTATTCAAACAAGTGATGGTATTGAAAAAGCAGAATTAGAACGAGAGAGCCAAGTACTTGCACAGCGTTTAGGCACACTGCATGGTATTAAAACACCTGAGTTTTTTGATAAAAAAGTACTTGTTAGTTTTATTGATAACTTACGTGGCGAGTCGTTAATAACAGAGGGTGATAAAGGCTTAGTAGGCAGTACACAACTTTGCGAAACCTACGCACACCTTAAAACATTACTGCCAGCACGCGTCTGGCAGTCAATCAGCGATATAGTACAAGATCAGTGTAATTAGTACTACTGTATCTATAGTAGGGGTTAGCGCTGGCGCATAACCCCTTCTTGCATTGTTGAGGCAACTAAGTTGCCTTGGCGGTCAAAAAACTGCCCTCGTACCAAACCACAACCATTGCTCGCACTTGGGCTATCAATTGAATACAAAATCCAATCATCCATTCTAAATGGACGATGAAACCACATTGCATGGTCAATCGTTGCTACTTGCATATTTGGCTGCATAAACGACACACCGTGTGGCTGTAATGCAGTTGGCAAAAATTCAAAGTCAGACGCATACGCTAATAAATAGTTATGGATGCGCTGATCGTCCGGCATTTCACCATTAGCTTTAAACCAAATATGCTTTACCGGCTCCATAACTTCTGGCTTAAACGGGTTATGAAAAGTAACCGGTCGCATTTCAATTGGCATTTCACGCGTAAACTTATTACGAATCACTTCAGGAATGTGTGAAGCGTTATCTTGGTAAAATTCAAGCGATGAGCGAAGCTCTTCAGGTGCTGGTACATCAGGCATTGTTGCTTGATGCGACAAACCATTTTCTTCACCTTGGAATGACGCTGTCATATAAAAAATAGGCTTACCGTACTGAATCGCTTTTACTCGGCGAGTACTAAAGCTTTTACCATCTCGAATAGTTTCTACATCATAAACAATCGGTTTAGCTGGATCGCCTGGGCGTAAAAAGTAAGAATGTAATGAATGGACTATACGCCCCTCAGGTAGAGTTTCTTTAGCTGCAGAAAGCGCCTGCCCCATAACTTGACCGCCAAACACAGCACCAAAGCCTAAATCTTGGCTTTGTCCTCGATATAAACCTTGCTCAATTTCTTCAAGTGTTAACAACGACAATAAATCATCTAATACTTGGCTCATTATTTCTTCCTCATTACCCTAGTAACCAAATGATACTATACAATAGTGGGAAGTAAATATTTGTTAGGACTACTGTTATGGCTTACTGGCTTTTTAAAACCGAACCCGATGCGTTTTCGATTGATGATTTAAAAAATGCACCAAAACAAACGACTCTTTGGGAAGGCGTGCGTAATTACCAAGCGCGAAACTTCATGCGTGATGGCGTAAAGGTCGGTGATTTAGTAATGATTTATCATTCAAGCTGTAAACACGTAGGCGTAGCGGGCATTGCCGAAGTGACACACGATGCCTACCCAGATCCTACTCAGTTTGATTTAAGCAGCGACTATTACGATGCCAAAGCCACCAGCGATAAACCACGCTGGGTTGTTGTTGACGTTACTTACCAAAGCCATTTAAAAAAATTAATTAGCCTTAAAGATATTAAAGCCAATAATAATATTACTGAAATCGCACTTAAAAAAGGCGGACGACTATCAATAATGCCTGTTACTAAAAATGACTGGGATGAAATAATCAAAATGGCGCAGTAACACCCTCTCGGTTTGACCTAATTTCATTGAGTTTGATATGATCTATGCTGACTTATAGCTGGAGGATTAATGAAATTACTGTATTGGTTAGATGAATGGTTAACTCTCCCGCGCAATGAGCAACAAACTCGATTACCCATGACGGGTAGTGATTTACTCGGCGATGTATTTGTTAAGTATGATTTTGTTGACGTTAATAAGCCCCTGCTTTTTACCTTTTCACCCGCAGGCACTAACGTGCAAGAGCAAGATCTTCACCCTGATTTTGCACCATGGGGTTATCACTTGGCTCAAAAACAAAACGTAAACGTAATCGCTTTTCAGCATTTAGGTAAAAGTAATTGGTTTCGTAATCGTAATTTAATCTTTTTTCTCGAGCAATTATCAACATTACTTACGCCGTTTAATTGTCGATTAGGCTATGGCTTAAGCCGTGGCGGATTTGCTGTTGGCGCTTTTGCTAAACTATTAAAGCTAAACCAAGTACTGTTCTTTCACCCGGTAAGTACTAAAAATAAAGAATTAGTACCCTGGGATGACCGCTCTAGTACCGATATAGCTCAGCAGTTTGACTGGCAACAAGATTATCACGATCTAGATTTAGGAGATGCCCAAGGCTATATTATTTACGATCCTACTAATCGTATAGACCGAATGCACGCCAAGCGCTATAAGCAGTTAACTCACTTGCGAGTATTTGGTATGGGACATGGCACACACGCTACATATTTGAATAAGTTTGGGTTTTATAAGCAAGTAGCCGTTGATTTCATTCAACATCAGCAAATCGATATTGCACAATTTCGCCTGCAAACCAAAACCTTACGCTTAAAAGAAGATTATTATCAAAGTCTCAATACGGCTAATGCAGACTCCCCCCATCGTTTAGCATTATTGAGTACAGCGCATAAAATTTTAGCTGATGAAAAAGAAGTGTATGTACAAGAGCATCAAGCAAAAATTGATATTCAGCCATTAATAGATGTGGCACTTAAGCACCAAGATCAGCACCCTAATGATGCTATTCAGCTATTAGAAGTCGCCCAGCAACTTCTACCTGACGACCCTCTAATTGAGCATAAACTCAAACAGTTAGAAGAGTAATTATTCCAACTAAAACGGCTATAAAGGCTAACTACTCTATTTAGCCTTTTTCTTTTTGTGCCTATGCTTGGGCACAATGGTAAAGTACATCATTAAACCTAACCAAGAAAATATAATGATTCCCATTAGCCAGCCATTCTTTTCATGACCCTGTGTACGCTTACTGTTGAGTACAATAACGACAGGTAATATGTAAGCACTTAAAACAACAATTAAAAATACAACTTCATTCATTATTTTTCTAGGCTCGACCAGTCTACTTCACTACTTAATACTCGATCTACCGATATATAGTGCAAAATATCGCCTTCACTTACTTTGTAATCTAATGGTGGGTTTAAATCCATATTTTGCGCACTTAAATTATGGGCAACACCTAACAGTATTGCATCATGCTCAAGCTTAAAATGATGAAACAAAGTACCAAACTCCATATCTTTGCAGCCACTTGGTACTTTCAAGCTAAATTGTGTATCGCCGTGCAAAGTAGATAGCAGCTCCTCTTGCACACGGCTCGAACCTGGATCTTGCATTGAGCGTACTAATATCTCAGCTGATTTTGCACTACTACATTCTACATTTTGGCAATGCTCTAACATCATCTCAACTTTAGTTTCATCTAAAAAGTGAGCACTTATATGACAATCATCTTTTACTAAGCGACTAATGCGCAGGGCTGTTGTAAATGTCTGGTCGTCATCTTGACCATCAATAATCACCTTATCAGCACTACGAATAGCTACCCGCTCTAGTTCAGCTAAATTTGTAAAACTCGTTAAACGTGCAAAATCAACGCTTTCGTTAGCTAAAAAAGGATGATCCATTTGCTCTGTTACCGCGAGTAAAATACGACGGTCAGTACGTTTCGTATCTGCCAAAATGTAATCAATCATCTTTTTTGTACGAGTGTCGTGCCAACCAAAAATAATAATATGGTGGTTACTGTGGGCAAAGTTTTTATCACCAGTCATAGCGCGCCTAATTAAGTAAGTAACAGTTTGTCCTGCTTTTCCTAGCAAAACACCAAATAAAGCTAAACCAAATGGAATTTGTATTAATGCTACCACCCAACGACCAAGATCAGTAGTTGGACTAAAGTCACCATATCCCACTGTTGATGTTGTTACTGTGTAATAGTAAAAAAAGGTAGTAAGCGAGGTTAACGCTTTCTCATTCGCTATAAATAGTAAGCTCCATGTTAATAGCATATGAGTCAAAATAGCTAATGCCACTGCTTGCCAACTCAACTGATCTATATGAGCGCGAACAAGTAACGCTAGCCTTTTAAATATCACCGGCATAATACAAAGTCTTCGTTAGTAAATTATCTATAAACAGTACGTTACTGTAAGCGATGCTTTTAAGCAATGTTTAAGCTTTTAACCGCAAATATAAGACTAAATGCTGTTTGCCAATGATGATTTTTCATGATTAATTAGCGTTAAAATAATAACCAAAACAGTTGTGCTTATGCTTAATAAAATAGCCCGCCCTTTTACTAAAATTGTAGAGCGCTATCTTCCCGACCCTTTTATATTTGTAATTTTACTTACAATAATTACTCTTATTAGTGCGAGCTTATTTACAACCGCAACCAACATTGAAGTATTACAAGCGTGGGGAGGTGGATTTTGGAACTTATTAAGTTTTGCTATGCAAATGCTGCTGGTGTTAATTACGGGCTATATGTTGGCAAGTACGCCACCTATAAGTAAGTTATTAGAAAAACTAGCAACATTTGCAAGCACCGCACCTAAAGCAATTATATTGGTAACGCTTATTTCGCTTTTAGCGAGCTGGATAAATTGGGGATTTGGCTTAGTTATTGGTGCTCTTTTTGCCAAGGCAATTGCTAAACATACTCGTGTTGATTATCGATTATTAGTAGCCAGCGCTTACTCAGGTTTTGTTGTATGGCATGGCGGATTAGCCGGTTCGATTCCTTTAACTATCGCAACCGATGGTCACTTTTCAGAGTCCAGCATTGGTATTATTAGTACAGAGCACACTTTATTTGCGGGCTTTAATATAGCCATATTAGTTGGTTTATTCATTATTATGCCGCTCGTTAATCGCTATATGCTACCAAGCGAGCAAGAAAGCGTATATATCGACCCAGCTCTTTTACAAGAGATAGCACCAAAGCCCACTACAATAACGAGACCTGCCCAACATTTAGAACAAAGTAAACTACTCGGTATGGCAATTGGCTTATTAGGTTTGGCATACTTAGGCTATTACTTTTTTATGACTGGCGGAAACTTAAACCTTAATAGCGTTATTGCCGTATTTTTATTTTTAGCTATTACGCTGCATCAAACACCCCATAATTTACTTAACAGTCTGCAACAAGCAATTCCAAGCGGGGCTGGCATTGTTATTCAATTTCCTTTTTATGCCGGCATCATGGCGGTAATGGTTGATAGCGGATTAGCACAACAGATATCACGTGGCTTTATTGCCGTTGCAGATGCTGATAGCTTGCCATTCTTTAGTTTTATAAGTGCAGGGCTCGTTAATATGTTTGTTCCCTCTGGAGGTGGCCAATGGGCTGTACAAGCACCCATTGTAATACCCGCAGCGCAAGAGCTAGGCGCCGATATATCTCGCGTTGCAATGGCCGTTGCATGGGGTGATGCGTGGACTAATTTAATTCAACCTTTTTGGGCATTACCCGTATTGGCTATAGCAGGCTTAAAAGCAAAAGATATTATGGGGTTTTGTGTTGTGCAGTTGTTTGTAACTGGGGTTTTTATATCGCTGGTATTGAGCTTTTATTAATTTTTAACGGGCTGTAACAAATATTACAGCCCGCTTTTACCTAGAACGATAAATGCTAGCTCGATAAAATAGTCATCGGCAGGCTCAATATTGGATTTTCTGAATCGGCAAAGTGCATCATTACAGCTACATGCCCAGCGACTACAACTGCATATATTACCGCTGAAAAGCCTTGGCCATATTTATCTAGCGGCATTAAGTGTGAGTAGTGACGGCCTCGCCACTCAAATACAATTTCCAGCGCACCTACAAACAAAAAGAATACCAGTAACATTAAGCCAAAGGTGTAGCTCAGCCATAAGCCAAATAGTACGCCTAATAAGCATACGCTTAAACCAATCCATGAACGCATTGAAAAGCTAATACTTTTTAATACATGCCCGCCATCAAGCGGTAAAATAGGTAACAAGTTAAATAAATTTAATAACGCACTAAGAACTGCCACACCTGCAAATATTTCCATCTCGGTGGCGTAATATAAAACGACACCCAGTACCGAGGTAATTAAACCAAATGCAGGCCCCATTAGCGATATAACTACATCTTGCCAACGAGTCGTTATTTTGTCGTCACTTACAGCTAGCCCACCTACAAATGGGATTAAGTAAATACCTTTGGTTTTTATGCCAAAGTATTTCATTGCTCGCACATGGCCGTATTCGTGTACAACTAAACACCCAATTAGCATTAATGCAAATTCTATACTAAATAACCACGCATAGCCTGCAACAGAAGCCCCTGCAAGCACTACTTTAATTACCTTAGCACTTTTAAAAAGCTTAAAACCTAATGCAGCCAGACCTAAAAAGCCTTTTTTAGGTGATCCATTTGTAGGTGCTGGTAACGCAAGTTGTGTCACAAATTGCTCATCCACAAAGAGCGAAATGCTTTGCTCTTCCACTGCCGCTGTATCAATACCTATTACTTTGTTGTCGTAAGTAAACTGATAATAGTTTTCACGAGGATTATCAAAGGTAATAGCTTGTTGAGCATGAAACACCTGCACAATTTTTTGTCCAGACACCATAAGCGAAAATGGTTGCTCGGCTAAAGTAAGATCTATTCTTATCATAATTAAGACCATTTAAAATAATGGCGCTAGTATACCTAATCAGCTTAAAAACACGAGTGAAGGTGCTAGGTAACTATTTTCAAAATAAAAGCATTTGATACTGACAAAATAAAAAAACACTACTACTTTTATAGTAACTCCAAGCGATACATTGAAAGGGATAGCAGTGGACAATATAGTGCCTAATATTTTAGTTGTTGACGATTCAAAAGCAATTTTGATCGTTATGGAAGCTATACTTAACGAATTGGGTATGTCTAACACTATAACTACGTGCCTGAATGCAAAAGAAGCTCTTGAAAAAGTAAAAGAAGATGTTAACTACTTTGATGCTATTTTTACTGATCTCAATATGCCCGAAATGGACGGCATGGAACTAATCCGCCACTTAGGAGAGTTACATTATCAAGGCGGTATTATAATTGTTTCTGAAATGGACCATAAAGTTATTAGCTTAGCTGCCAATCTCGCGAAACAACATAACGCTCACCTCATTGGTAATATTTCAAAGCCAGTGCAACTGTCTCAGGTTAGTAGGTTACTTATTAAAGTGGCGCAATTAAACAGCCACACTTTATTAAAAGAGTCAGCCATTTCAAAAGATGAGCTTATTGATGCATTAAAAAACGATAAAATAACGCCTTTTTACCAACCAAAAATAAACGCTGATAACAATAAAATTGAAAGCGTTGAAGTCTTAGCACGTATTTTATCAAGTAAAGACGGCAATATTATTTTACCTAACCGTTTTATAGGTATTGCCGAGCAACATAACTTAATTAATCAAATTACATTTTCTCTTTTTGAAAAGGCCACCAGCGAATTCAAAAATATGAAAGCGCAACTAGGTCATGATTTTAAGATGGCATTTAACTTATCGCCAACTCAGCTCGACGACTTAAACTGCCCTAATAAATTACTACTCATTTTAGAACTAAATCAACTCACGCCTAGTAATATAATTATAGAAATAACAGAACAACATGCACTCTCAAGCCTCATGCAATTAGAAACACTAAACAGATTAAGAATGCATGGCTTTGGTATATCGCTAGATGACTTTGGTGTTGGTTTTACTAATATGAATCAACTTCGAAACCTTCCTTTTACTGAAATTAAGATAGACCGCTCACTCATTAGCCATATAGAAACAGATTTATTTTCTCAAGTGGTTGTAAGTTCGTTATTTAACATTACGAGTAAAGATAATTTAGATTTAGTGGCAGAAGGTGTTGAGCGCCCAGAAGAGCTCGTTTATTTAAGGCACTATAAAAGAAAACTAGCCATACAAGGTTTTTTATTTAGTCGTCCTAAACCACAAAACGAATTTATATCTTGGGCTAAAGATTGGCTGAAAACTGATGGCAGCCCCGCTTAAAGAGGTATTAATATTTAATCGGGGCTGGTTAACTAATTATCACCCCGAGTGTGTTTATCTTCTTCACTGACTATATGCGCACTGCTTGCTAAACGTTTGTGCCAACGCTGCCTTGCTACTGCGCGCATATTAGTAGATTGGTCACGCTCATCTACAATCTCTAGCCCCATTAAAGCTTCAATCATATCCTCTAGCGTTACAATACCTTGCACGTCACCGTACTCATCTACAACTAGGCATATATGCGTGCGCTTTGTTAAAAGAGTTTGCAGTAACGACGATACATTTTGAGAACTCGGCACCGTATAAATAGGCTTAATCAATTTGCTAATTTTGTAATCGGTACCTAAACGGTGAAATGCCAGCATAATATCGTTTTTATGCACAAACCCAACAATATCGTCGCTGTCTTTATCAAATACCAATATACGAGAAAATGACGACGAGCCGTGATCGTTTAAATACTGATTCACTGTTAAGTCTTTGTGGATTTTAAAAATAACCGTTCGAGGCGTCATTAAGTCGCATAATTTTGCATGTCTAAAATGCAATAAATTACGAATTATTTCGGACTCATCCTGATGTAATGCACCCGACTCCGTACCTATATCAGCCATTGCCTCTATCTCTTGACGAATATAGTAAGCCTCATCGTGCTTTGGACCCATTAAATTTGTTAGCTTTTGTGCAAACCATACAAAAGGCTTTAGCAATATAACTAAAAACCTCAAAGCGTAAGTAACACTTGGCGTTAGAGCTCGCCAGTAATTAGCCCCCAAGGTTTTAGGAATAATTTCAGAAAGAATTAATACGAGGAATGTCATAATGGCTGATGCAATGCCTACAGCCGCATCGGAAAACACGACAGCTGCCTGTGCGCCTACCCCAGCAGCACCCGCAGTATGGGCAACCGTATTTAAAGTTAAAATAGCAGCTAAAGGCTGATCTATATTGTTTTTAAGTTTTTCGAGCTGTTTAGCAAGCTCAGGATGATCTTTCCTAAGTGATGCAACATAGCTGGGCGAAATACTTAATAACACAGCCTCCATCACAGAACATAAAAACGAAATAACAATCGCCACTACCATATAAACTATCAGTAAAGTCACTTTCTCTCCTCTATATTGGATATGTGAGCATGGTATCAATACATGCTATATTTGGCCAAACTTCCAATAATAATAGGCATAATAATGAAATTTAGCGCACCATGGTGTCATCAAAATAAGCTATTTAAGTACGCAGCAGCTCTTTTAACGCTTAGCAGCTTAAGCTTTGCTGCAATAGCTGCACCATTGGATAAATCAAAAATTCAGTTTATCGGCCCACTTGCCGAGGACATGCAGTTAAAGCCTTTTCAAACACCTCATGGCAATGCCATTATTAATAACCTATTGCCGCAGCTACAAGCAGACTCAGATAGTTTTTCTGTATTTGGGAAAAAACAAAACTGGCAGCCGTTTAATAAAATCAATGCGCTCACTTTAGGTGGGTTACAGGCACTAAAATTTAATATTGAAACAACCCGCTTTACACAAGGTACGCTTACCTTAAAAGGGATTGAGCAAGGTCAGTTATTTATTAATGGCGAACTACAAACAGGTGATAAAAATAGCTATAAGTTAGCTTTAAATAACAGTACTCACTCTATTTTAATAGTAGCCCAACAAGTAGCTAATTGGCACGATGTAACGCTTGATTTTGCACCTAAAAGCGACGTTGATAAAATTACGCTTAGCGCCTCACAAACAAAACGCTTATCTGCAAAACAATTGTTTGATGCCCCTACAATCAGTCAATTATCACTCGCACCTAATGCTAAGCAGTACGTTACTACTACTCGCACTTATAGCGATAAAACACAAAACCAAGCAAATACAGTTACTGTACTTAAAGATTCAGATAATCAAACGCTTTATCGCTTCGAAGCAGGCCAACCAAGTAACATTATTTGGAGTCCAGATAACCAATATTTAGTGTATTTGTTAAATGGTGAGCTTAAACAACTTAGCCGTAAAAACTTCTCAATAAAAACATTAGCAAACGATTTAGAAGGAGCCAATGGCTTTACCTTTTATAACGACACCAGTCTTTTGTTTAGCTGGTCTAAATCACCTGAGAGCACTAACAGCTTAACCAAGCACTATAAAGGTCTACAAGATCGCTGGTCGTATGCACGTACCACCAGTCAAATTTACATGCTTGATACTAAAAGTGGTTTAACAAAAGCACTTAGCCAAGGTCCTCTTTCTTACAGCCTTGAAGATTCAAATAGTAACCGTGGCAAAATATTAATGAGCCGCCCAGTAATGGCAATGCAAGCATCAACCCACCCTGAAACAGAGTTAGCCGAACTCGATTTAAAATCAAACAAGCTTTCATCGCTTGGTAAATTCAAAACATTTAATTTAGCCAAATACGCAAATAAAGATATTTATGTAATTGCAGGCCCTGACTTTAAAAATGGCGCAGGCAGAGCTCTACCAAAAGCAATGCTTGCTAATAACTACGACGGGCAACTTTACCTACTTACTGAAGGCGGTAAAAACGTAAAAGCACTTAGTAAACAATTCGATTCTGCTATTGGCCAACTGCAAGTTTTAGAAAACGGCGATGCGCTCATTAAAGTAACAGAGCAAGACACTCAACCGCTTTACCTATTTGATTTAAGTAAACAGCGCTTTAAAAAGTTAAATACAGGATTGGATATTGTTGAACAATTTAGTTACTCACACGACCGTAATACCGAAATTTTATTAAGTGGCACTAACGCTTTAGCGCCACAACAGCTAAAACGCCTTAACGTCAGTAAAAATAAAACAGATTTAATATGGGATTCAAAACCAAGTAGCTATGCAAATACACGACTCCCTACATTAGAGGAGTTTAATTTTAAAAATAAACATGGGGTTGAAATAACTGGCCGCGTTTATATTCCTAGCAATTTAGATAAAACTAAAAAGCACCCGGCGCTCGTGTATTACTACGGCGGCACTTCACCAGTTACGCGTGGTTTTACAGGTCGTTATCCGTTTAACTTATGGGCAGAAAATGGCTACGTTGTTTATGTAGTACAGCCTACTGGCGCAACAGGGTTTGGACAAAAGTTTTCAGCGCAGCATGTTAATGCCTGGGGCGACTACACTGCAGACGATATTATCGAAGGCACGCAAGCCTTTTTAAAGAAATACAACTATGTTGATAGTGAAAAGATAGGAAATTTAGGGGCATCATACGGTGGCTTCATGACCATGTTATTGGCAACTAAAACCGATATATTTAGTGCTTCAATAGCTCATGCGGGTATTTCTAATATTACCTCGTATTGGGGTGAAGGTTGGTGGGGCTACTTATATTCTGGCGAAGCATCAAAAAATAGCTTTCCGTGGAATAACCCTGAGCTTTACAGCAAGCACAGCCCTGTGTTTCATGCCGACAAAGTAACAACTCCTATGTTACTTCTTCATGGTGATAGCGATACCAATGTACCTGTTGGCGAAAGTTTAACCATGTACACTGCGCTTAAACTGCTTAATAAGGACGTAGAGTTAATCGAATACAAAGGCGCCGACCACCAAATTTTTGCACGCGATAAACGATTTGATTGGTGGAACACCATGCTTGCATACTTTGATAAAAAGCTAAAAGATGAACCTCAATGGTGGGACTCAATGTATAAAAATGACTGAGCCTGAACCTTTAAAATAACGACTTAATACAGATTTATTAATAGTAGTATTAATTATTTAGCACCTTTTAATTAGTTTAAAGGTGCTAACCTCATCCTCTAATAACGTCTTATACACCTTTGAAATATTAAGTTACTTAAAACTAATAAACCCCCTTCTCAGCATTTACCTAATGGTGCTACCATACAGAGCTATAAGCATTCAAAATAAAGTACTATGGCTATTAATGTTTTATTGGTTGAAGACGATGAACTACTCGTTAAACGCATCCAAAATCACTTTGCAGATACCGAATTTACAATAGAGGTAGACCCAACTGGCGCTGATGCACTTAACATTGTAAGGCAGCGGGTAAACCTGCGCGGTGCTATATCATTAGCCATAATTGACATTGTTTTGCCAAAGCGTGATGGGCTTCAGCTGGCAAAAGAATTAAACACACTTACCGATATTGGCGTTATTGTATTATCGAGTCGTGACTCCCAAGCCGATCGTATTGCAGGCCTTGCACAAGGTGCTGATGACTATATTTGTAAGCCTGTCGATTTACTTGAGTTAGAACTTCGCATGCGCGCGCTCTATAAGCGTGTTGCCGTTAACCTAGAAGACGACGAAAGCGAAGAATTTATAGAATATGCTGACTTTAAGCTTCACCCCGATAACCGCACACTAATTACTGCTGCAGGCGTTGAATCACGCTTAACTGAAGCCGAACATAAAGTGCTTATTTGCTTAATTAGTAATGCGGGTAAAGCCACATCCCGTGAAAAAATATCAGAAGAAATAGGCCAGCCCGATTGGAGTCCAAACGATCGTACTGTTGATGTGCTGATTGGTCGTTTACGTAAAAAATTAAATGACGAAAAAGATCAAAAACGCATTGTTACCGTACGCGGTAAAGGCTATATGCTCTCTATTTAATATTTAGTTAATTGCGCAATAAGGCGCTCAAATGCGCGGTAATTAAGTGCCTCTTTAAGCTCATTTAAACTAATGTTTTCAGCGCCTTTTAAATCACTAATAGTACGCGCCACTTTAATCACTCTATGATAAGAGCGTGGCGATAAAGACAACTTCTCGCTTGCTCTGGCTAAAAACTGCAACTCTGCTGGCGCTAGTACACAGTGCACACTCATTTCTTTATTATTAAGCCTCGCATTAACCTTACCTTGGCGTTTTAGCTGTAGGTAATAAGCCGCTTCAACTCTTGCTCTAACCTCAGCACTACTTTCCTCTGGCTGAGTACTTTGTAGTTCAACGCTCGTTAAACGAGGTAGTTCTATTTGCAAATCAATACGGTCAATAAAAGGTCCTGATACTCGCGATAAATAACGCATAACTTGATCGGGAGTTGCCCGCTTATCAGTATGGCTCCCTGTTGGGCTTGGATTTAATGCTGTAATAAGCTGAAACTGCGCCGGAAACTCCATTTGCCTAGCTGCACGTGAAATAGTAACTGTACCGGTTTCCATTGGCTCACGCAGTGAATCAAGTACCTTACGCTCGAATTCCGGTAACTCATCTAAGAAGAGCACACCGTTATGTGCCAGAGAAATTTCACCAGGTTTGGGATTCGAAGAGCCCCCCACCAAGGCAACAGCTGAACAAGTATGATGTGGATTACGAAATGGCCGCTGTCGCCAATTAGTTAAATCTATGGATTGCCCAATAATAGAGTAAAGCGCAGCTGTCGAAATAGCTTCATCGTCCGACATAGTAGGCATTATAGTTGCCATTCGCTGGGCCAGCATCGATTTACCAGTACCTGGAGGGCCTAAAAATAATAAATTATGCCCGCCAGCTGCAGCAATTTCGAGTACTCGCTTTGCACCGGGCTGACCTTTCACATCGCTTAAATCAAGTAAAAAGTCAGGGGCTTGTGTGCAGTCGGGATACTCTATATTTAATGGTAAGGGTTGTTGATTAAGTAAATCCCCCCACACTTCTTGAATAGAGCTTACGGCTTTGCGTTTAACGCCATTAACTAGGCTTGCTAGGCTGTCGTTTGCAAGAGGTAAAAAGCAGCAACGATCTTGCTCTTTTGCAGCAAGTACCGAAGGTAAAATAGCGTTTACACCACGCACCTCACCATTAAGAGCAAGCTCACCATAAAACTCGTACTTGTGAATATCAGGACACACTATTTGCCCAGAGGCGACTAAAATACCCACCGCAATAGCAAGATCAAACCGTCCGCCATCTTTTGGCAAATCGGCAGGGGCTAAATTTACAGTTATTCGTTGATCGGGAAAACCAAATTGTGAGTTTTCGAGTGCGCTACGTACTCTATCTTTTGATTCTTTAACGGACGCTTCGGGCAGGCCTACTATATGAAAAGCGGGTAAACCATTTCCTAGGTGAACTTCTACAATAACTTCAGGGGCATTTATACCCACTTGAGCACGAGAAAATATACGAGCTAACGACATTCCTTATCCTAGTAAATGGTGTGATTACACCAGTTTAGTCAGGATATTTAAAAACGTGTAATGTGATTTGCCATTTTATAGCAGCTAAACGAAGTAATAAGGTCATTAACATACCTAATACCATCGCCATTTCGGTTACTAACGAAAAACTAATGCCAAGCGTATAAACAGTGCCACCCGCTATACAGGTAATAGCGTAAAGCTCACCTTTTAATAGCATAGGGATCTCGCGTGCAAGCACATCTCGAATTAATCCACCAAAGCAGCCTGTAATTACAGCCATAATTACCGCAGTCATATCGGGCATACCAACAAGCTGCGCTTTGTGTGCCCCCATTACTGCAAAAAAAGCTAAACCAAACGCATCCGCTGTTTGTAAAATATAATGAGGTATCGGCTTTTGTTTATTTATAAGGCGTGTTGTAACAAATACTGAAGCTAGTATGGCAAAAAAGTAACTTTGATCGTGTAACCAAAACACAGGAACATCTAAAATTAGATCTCGCACTGTACCACCACCAATAGCAGTTACTGTCGCTAAAACTACGACCCCAAAGCCATCCATTTTTTTCTCGTACGCTAGCAAAGTGCCCGATACAGCAAACACCGCAATGCCTATTAAATCAAACCAGTGGTAAAGTTCTGTCATATTTGTAACAACCCAAAAATATTTGTGCCGTTTTAACACAAACTAAACAAAGTTTTAAGTAATAACGATTTATTTTAAGTCGTTTATAACTTTTGTGAAGTGTATCTCAGGGGACGGGAGCTTGTGCTTATGAGTAGTGAATGCCTCATGCTGTGAAGACGATCTTTAACCTATAAGCTAAATCACCACACTCATCAAATTTCAGGCATAAAAAAACACGCTTTAAGTGTGTCGTTTCATTCTTATTTATTTCAATGGTTGCGGGAGCCTGAGTTTGTAAAAAGCGGACCGACGACCTTCGGGTTATGAGCCACAATATACACACCAAATTTTAGACATAAAAAAACACGCTTTAAGCGTGCCGTTTCATTCTTATTTATTTCAGTGGTTGCGGGAGCCTGAACTTATAAAAGGTGAACCGACGACCTTCGGGTTATGAGCCACAATATACACACTAAATTTTAGACATAAAAAAACACGCTTTAAGCGTGCCGTTTCATTCTTATTTATTTCAGTGGTTGCGGGAGCCTGAACTTATAAAAGGTGAACCGACGACCTTCGGGTTATGAGCCACAATATACACACTAAATTTTAGACATAAAAAAACACGCTTTAAGCGTGCCGTTTCATTCTTATTTATTTCAGTGGTTGCGGGAGCCTGAACTTATAAAAGGTGAACCGACGACCTTCGGGTTATGAGCCACAATATACACACTAAATTTTAGACATAAAAAAACACGCTTTAAGCGTGCCGTTTCATTCTTATTTATTTCAGTGGTTGCGGGAGCCTGAACTTATAAAAGGTGAACCGACGACCTTCGGGTTATGAGCCACAATATACACACTAAATTTTAGACATAAAAAAACACGCTTTAAGCGTGTCATTTCATTCTTATTTATTTCAGTGGTTGCGGGAGCCGGATTTGAACCGACGACCTTCGGGTTATGAGCCCGACGAGCTACCAGACTGCTCCATCCCGCGCCTGAAATTTGTAGACTTGTTTAAAGTTGCTTACATTACAACTTGGCTTCCAATTAAAGAATTGGTTGCGGGAGCCGGATTTGAACCGACGACCTTCGGGTTATGAGCCCGACGAGCTACCAGACTGCTCCATCCCGCGCCTGTATATTTTAAGTCTATCGACTACTTTATTTTATCTCTTAAGCTAGAGTTTACAGTAACCAAATCATATAAAGAATTGGTTGCGGGAGCCGGATTTGAACCGACGACCTTCGGGTTATGAGCCCGACGAGCTACCAGACTGCTCCATCCCGCGCCTGAAATTTGTAGACTTGTTTAAAGTTGCTTACATTACAACTTGGCTTCCAATTAAAGAATTGGTTGCGGGAGCCGGATTTGAACCGACGACCTTCGGGTTATGAGCCCGACGAGCTACCAGACTGCTCCATCCCGCGCCTGTATATTTTAAGTCTATCGACTACTTTATTTTATCTCTTAAGCTAGAGTTTACAGTAACCAAATCTTATAAAAAATTGGTTGCGGGAGCCGGATTTGAACCGACGACCTTCGGGTTATGAGCCCGACGAGCTACCAGACTGCTCCATCCCGCGCCTGTAATTTCTTTAAAACATTTTCGTAATATTTACGAGCCTGCCTTGAAGAGAGCGCTACTATATAGGAATAAACATTTAATGCAAGGCCTAAACTAATTAAAGTTGTTCAACCGAACAAAAAGCAATCAAATTGCTATTCTGCGCTCAACCTTTGATGCGGATTAATCATTTTTTGCCATTCCCAGTCTGGATGCCCCATCACTATAAAGTCAGGGTTCTCAGTACTCTCGCGTTGGTTGTACGTTAGCGGGTTAAATTCTGCATCGGTAATACAACCACCGGCTTCTTCAACAATAACTTGTGAAGCACCTGTATCCCACTCTCCCGTTGGACCAATTCTTAAAAAACAATCTGCTTTGCCTTCTGCAACAGTACAAGCTTTTAATGAGCACGAACCAATAGCAATAGTTGTAAACTGACTATTTAAATACTGACTCACCGCTTCTATTTTTTGGCGGCGGCTCACTGCAAGCGTCAAGTTCTCTGGCGGCGCTACAGATATTTGCTTATCAATTGAGTTTTCACGTTTAAAGGCACCATTTTTAGCTGTAGCAAAATAAGTCACACCTTTTGCAGGCCAATGAATAACACCAAGCACTGGGTGATTATTTTCAATCAATGCAATATTTACTGCAAAATCGCCACTTTCTAAAATAAACTCGCCTGTGCCATCCATCGGATCGAGTAACCAATAACGCTGCCAATCCTGTCTGTCGGCGAGTGCTGGTATAGGTGTTTCTTCCGACATAATCGGAATATCGGGTGCTAAGACTTTTAATCCAGCAACCAGTACGTCATTTGCTGCTAAATCAGCTTTGGTAACAGGCGTATTATCTGATTTCTCTTGTTGGCCAATATCACCTTTTTTATAAATGGCCATAATTGCATCGCCAGCACGCTCAGCTAATTCAATACACGGTTCGATTAATTTATTCATCGGCAGCTCCAGACGCTAAATACTTATCTAATAATAGCAAAGCTGCAACACTGCGTGCTTCGGTAAAATCTTCTTGGTCTAATAATGACTGCCACTGAGTTAATGGCCACTTAACAACAACAAGCGGCTCTGGTTCGTCGCCAATAAGGGTTTGTGGGTATAATTGCTTAGCAAATAAAATATGCATAGTGGCATTAAAGTAACTCGGCGCCATTGTTACTGTTCTTAATGGTTTAAAATACTCAGCACCAAAGCCAATTTCTTCTTTAAGCTCTCTGTTAGCAGCTTGCTCTGGCGTTTCGCCCGGATCGA
Organism: Pseudoalteromonas sp. C8; assembly: GCF_011378685.1. NCBI lineage: Bacteria > Pseudomonadati > Pseudomonadota > Gammaproteobacteria > Alteromonadales > Pseudoalteromonadaceae > Pseudoalteromonas > Pseudoalteromonas sp. C8. Next base: position 8,020 of record NZ_WTKT01000018.1, on the reverse strand, counting down.
TTAAGCCTTTAGGAAAACCTAACTGGTAATCGTTTGTGCCCGCACAGTATTCACGTACAAGTAGTAATTCGTTGTCTGCACTTAACGGAACAATCATCACTGCTCCCCGGCCACCGCCGCGAATTCGCTCATACTGACGCTCTTCGTTATTAGAAAACTTTAGCTCTAAAGACTCCACAGTAAACAGGCGGCTTTTAGCGACAACATTGTTACTGAGGATTTGTGGTGGTGTTGGGTGCTTTTTCTGTGTCATTGGCGTTAATTTGCTATCATGGCAGTTAGTTCAATAATAAACCTTATAAGTTGAAATTCCTATGTTAAATTGGTCAAAAATCGATACCGTTTTGCTCGACATGGATGGAACATTACTCGATTTACATTACGACAGTCATTTTTGGCTTAACGTTATTCCTGCGCAACACGCATTAGCAAGGGGCATTAGCCTAGATGCAGCTAAAGCAGATATTTTAAAACGCTATCAAGCTGTGAGCGGTCAAATACAGTGGTATTGTTTAGATTATTGGGAGCAGCAATTAAGCTTGCCTATAATGGAACTTAAACGAGAGTCTCAGCATTTAATTAAAATGCGCGAAGACGTACCTCATTTTTTAACTGAGCTTAAAAAAGCAGGCAAAGAGTTAATTTTACTTACCAACGCCCACCCTGAGAGTGTCATGCTTAAATTTGAGCATACAGCGATTGATAACTACCTAGATGGCGTAGTGTCGACTCATGAATATGGAGTAAGTAAAGAGCAACAAAGTTTGTGGCATAAAGTGCAAGATGACTTAGGCTTTAATAAAAGCCGTACTTTATTTGTAGATGACAGTGTGCCGGTTTTGAATGCCGCACGAGAATACGGCATTGAGCACTTACTTGCAGTTGCTAACCCAGATAGCCAACAACCACATAACGAAATAGCCGATTACCTAAGTGTTACCGACTATCGTAAGATTATCTAACTCAACTTACGTGACTTAAATTTTTGGGTAACGCGCTTCTAGCCCTTGATATACTAACTTTGCAAAATCTGCATGTTCTGTATCAAGGCTTTTAACTACTTCAACTAAATGCTCGTTATCTTCTTGCCCATTCCATTCTTTAATATAGCTACCATCTTTGTAACCGTGATCTTGGCGGAAAAAGTTTAACGTATTTTTACCTACGTAGCCGCGATATAAATCATCAATATCCATACCTATTTGCGCCATACAGCCGGCAAAAGCACCTGCATTAAACGTTTTATCAGCAACAGCAGACGCCGCTAATATCTCTAGTGTTTGTTTAAAGTCATCAGCTTGTTGAGCATTACTAAGCTCAGTTTCAAGTTGCTTTGCTAAGTCTTCGTAGCTAGTTTCGCCGTCAATTCTAAGCGATAGACCAAAATGAAAAATATCAACCAACTCTAAAATAACTTGTTCAGTATCTGGTGTTTGTTTTTTCCACCATTTCCAACCATGATGATCTAGCATTTCAGCACACTCAACCCAAATAGCGCGGTACCATTCAAACCCTTGAGTAAACCATTGCTCATGTACTTTAGTATTCATGGCGTTTTGCATTTCTAGCATCACTACTAGCTTGTTTAAATTGGCAGACATATCAATTCCTGTCGTTTTGGTTGGTGTAATTTTCGTTGGTGTAATAATACAGATAAAATGCTGATTGTGCATTGCTGTATATTTTTATTAGTGTGCTAGTTATGTTTATCGTGACGTCGTAAACTCATGCCATGAATCAATTAAATCAATGAAATCTTCAAAGCCACAACCACTACTTAAACCATTTTCTTCAAGCGCTAAATCGTCATCTTGATACGCTATTAGGTCTTCGCTGTCTTGATGAAGTGCATGGGCTTCAAATAATGCTTCGTCTTTCGTTAATATTAAATCTATTTCTTGGCCTTTTAGCGTTAGCGGCTCATAGCTTGAACTTACCGATGCAATAAGCGCTTGCACCATGGCTACTTTGTCTTTGCCTATTTCTTCGTTTAGCCAGCGACCAATAATAGCGTGTTCACTGCTTATTTTAATACGTAGCCCACTAATAGGGTCGCGAATAAATTGATATTCCATAGGGTTTGCCTGTAAATCTTTAATTGCGTAATTATATACGTAAACGCCCGTAAACCACAGGACATATAAAGTAAAATAGCGCCACATGGGCGCTATTTTACTCAACTTTAAAACCGTTAACTTCGCGATCTATAACGCGCTGCGTCAATGATCGACCATAAGTAAATAATAGGCACAAGTACAAAGCCTACAAGCACATAAATTAGTGCGTAACTTATTATAATAGCGAGTGCAAAAAATATAGCCGCTAAAATACGCCCTTGCACTAACTGCCCTAAACCAGGAAAAAATATATTACATAATGCTGCAATTACGTTACCGCCAGAACCTTGATCTGCCATACTAACCTCTGTATTTATTTAATTTTATAATTATTTACCTACACACTCTATGCCAATTTATTAAAGCTTACAAATCAAATAGTTAAATTAGTCTAGATTTAGAGAGTTGGTAGATTTTGCTAAAATTAGGTCAAATTAGCAATTATTGTTATCCGTTTACACTTTTTTATTCGCTTAATTAATTAGCAAGTTACTCGTTTTGAACACTATTTTATAAATAGCTGTTTATAAAAACAGTATTTTATTTAGCCTAACAAAAACACCTGTTATACTGCCCACAATATTGATTAAAAAGGCGTAACGATGGACGTTTCACAATTACTCGATGGCTTAAATGACAAACAACGCGATGCCGTTGCAGCCCCACTACAAAACATGCTGGTATTAGCAGGTGCTGGGTCTGGTAAAACACGAGTGTTAGTTCATCGTATTGCGTGGCTTATGCAAGTTGAGCAAGCCTCCGCTTACAGTATTTTTGCAGTTACATTTACTAATAAAGCCGCTAAAGAAATGCGTGGCCGCGTTGAAGAAACACTAAAAGCGCCTGTAGGTGGTATGTGGATTGGTACTTTCCATGGTTTATCGCATCGTATTTTACGTGCTCATCACCGTGAAGCTAATTTACCAGAAGCCTTTCAAATTTTAGACTCTGACGATCAGCTTCGGATGATCAAGCGCTTATTAAAATCGATGAATATTGATGATAAAAAATGGCCCGCTAAGCAATTTGGCTGGTACATAAGCGCCAAAAAAGATGAAGCACTTCGCCCTAAAGATATTCAAGCATACGATATTAATGAGCAAATGATGCTGCGTGTTTATGCCGCCTATCAAGAGGCCTGTGATAGAGCGGGCCTAGTTGATTTTGCTGAAATATTACTACGCAGCTACGAAGTGTTAAAAAATAACCCTACGTTACTGCGTCATTATCAGCAACGCTTTGCGCATATGCTCGTAGACGAGTTCCAAGATACAAATACCATTCAATATGCTTGGTTAAAATTACTTGCTGGCGATACTAACAGCATTATGATTGTAGGCGACGATGACCAAAGCATTTATGGTTGGCGTGGTGCTAAAATCGAAAACATTAAACGTTTTTTAACTGACTTTAGCGCAGAAACCATTCGTCTTGAACAAAACTACCGCTCAACAGCGACTATTTTGAAAGCGTCTAACGCATTAATTCAAAATAACTCAGAACGTATGGGTAAAAGCTTGTGGACCGACGGTAACGACGGCGAGCCAATCTCTATTTATGCAGCATTTAATGAGTTAGACGAAGCACGCTTTGTAAGTAGCAAACTACGAAGCTGGTTAAATGCAGGTAATGCCCTACAAGATGCCGCAATTTTATACCGTAGTAACGCGCAATCTCGTGTACTTGAGGAGGCCATGCTGCAAGAAGGCTTAAAATACCGTATTTATGGTGGTATGCGATTCTTCGAACGACAAGAAATTAAAGATGCGCTTTCGTATTTACGCCTAGTAGGTAATCGTCAAGACGATGCCGCATTTGAGCGTGTAATTAATACGCCAGCACGCGGTATTGGTGATAAAACATTGAGCCATATACGAGATTGTGCACGAGCAGAATCGTTACCGCTTTGGTATGCCGCAAAAGCAATTGTAGAACAACAGCACTTATCTGGTCGTGCCTCTGGTGCAGTAAGTAAGTTTGTAGAACTAATCGAACAAATAGAAGATAAAATTAGCGATCTAACTTTGCATGAGCAAGCCAAGTACACAATTCAAACCTCAGGCTTGATGGCAATGTACCAAGCTGAAAAAGGTGAAAAAGGCCGTGCTCGCGTAGAAAACTTAGAAGAGCTAATTAGCGCATGTGACCAGTACGAACTTCCTGAAGACGAAGAATACAGCTCGCCTTTACAAGGCTTTTTAGCACATACATCACTTGAGTCAGGTGAAGGACAAGCAGAAGAGCACGAAGACGCCGTTCAAATGATGACACTTCACTCAGCTAAAGGCTTAGAGTTTCCGTTAGTGTTTATGGTGGGCGTAGAAGAAGGCATGTTCCCTTCTCAGCAAAGTAACGAAGAGTCTGGTCGTTTGGAAGAAGAGCGCCGCCTTTGTTATGTAGGCATGACACGAGCAATGGATAAGTTATACATTAGCCATGCTGAGAGTCGCCGTTTATACGGGCAAGAAAAATACCATAGCCCATCACGCTTTTTACGCGAAATACCTGAGGACTGCGTTGAAGAAATTCGTATTAAAACACAGGTTTCTCGCCCGCCTGCCGCCGGGCGTTTTAGCGCATCAGTTAGCCATGCCGCATTTGAAGACAGTGGCTTTAACTTAGGGCAACGAGTTTTGCATGCTAAGTTTGGTGTTGGTACCGTACTTAATTACGAAGGCAGTGGCGCGCAATCTCGCGTACAAGTTAACTTTGACGACCTTGGCAGTAAATGGTTAGTAACGGCCTATGCACGATTACAAGCTGTATAAAGCTCACCTAAATGAGTTAGAACAACAACTAGCTGGCGCGTATCATCGTCAGCTAGTGTTGATTACGGGCAGCCCTGCTTGGTGTTATGAATTACTTAACTCATTAATAGATGAAAACAATACACTTGTTGTATCAAAGCAGTGCGCGATTAAAAATTCGTACTGGCCTACTCGCACTCACCAAATGTTAGGGCAAGAATTTGCTCATGCTGTTTACGATGGTTTTAGTGGTTTACACCCTGATAAACTTGCAGCACTTACCGGCACCGTTAAAGCAGGCGGTATACTGTTTTTATTACTGCCCGAATTAAATGATTTAGCCTCTTGGCAAGACCCCTCATTAAGTACAGTGCAATCACACGGTCAGAGTATTAACTACAGTTTATTTAATCAACGTTTCGCGACTATTATTAAGCGATTACCCGCTTTTCATTTTAGTGAAAAAAATGGCTGTATTAGTAATCTCGTCAGCTCTGTTATGGATAATAAAATTGACTATCTACCACAGCAAAACTGCGTGGAACAAATAGTAAAAGTAGCTAATGGCCGTGCCAACAGACCTTTCCTCATTAATGCTGATAGAGGTAGAGGCAAGTCGGCAGCACTTGGCTTAGCTGCCGCAAAATTGACTGATAAAAAAGTAATTATTTGCAGCACTCAGTTTAAAGCGACCCATAGTAGCTTTAAACATTTAGCCAACGAGTTAGACCTGCAATACAACGCTCAACATAAACAGCTCGCCAACTTGCACTACGTTGCACCTGACGCGTTATTAAATGCATTACCTGAGTGCGATTTATTACTCATTGATGAAGCTGCCGCGATCCCTGTACCGTTATTGCTAAAAATGCTAGCTCATTACCCTCGTATAGTCTTTGCAAGTACACTGGTTGGGTATGAGGGCAATGGTAGGGGTTATACCATTCGCTTTAGTAACTATATAAAAGCGCACTATAAAGCCTCTAAAGTTGTAACGCTTGATGAGCCACTGCGTTTTGCTAAACACGATCCCCTCGAGAAGCACATTCGCACCTTGCTTGCACTCGATGCACAATATAAAGAGTTAAGTAGTGAGCAATTAGAGCAGCCAGTTCATAGCGAAATAACTCAGCAATCCCTTGTAAACAATGAGCCTTTACTGCAACAAGTTATTGCCCTGCTTGCATTGGCTCACTATCAAAGTAGTGTAAACGATTTACGCCAACTACTAGACGCACCATCGCAACGAATATTCATCAGCAAAATTAACAATCGATTAGTTGGTGTATGTTTAATCGCAATAGAAGGTGGTTTAAGTGAAGAACTTGCTCTACAGGTTATAAGCGGAGAGCGCCGCCCACAGGGTCATTTAATGGCTCAAACCCTCTCACAACTTAGTTTTAATAATGACTACTTAACACAGTTGAGCGCTCGCGTTGTACGAATAGCGATTGATCCGAGTTCTCACAATATGGGTTTTGGTAAAAAGCTACTTAGCTATTGCGAGTCGCAAGTAAAAAGCCAATGTAGTTGGTTTGGTGCAAGCTTTGGCGCAACAGCGCAGCTACTTAACTTTTGGCAAAAACAAGGGTTTGATACCGTAAAACTGGGTTATCAACGCGATAAAAGCACAGCTGAACATTCAGCGCTTGTGGTTAAATGCTTAAGCAATAAAAGTGCAATTATCCAACCTTTGAAAAAGCAGTTTAAAAACGACTTTTTTTATGCTCTTTTAACACATTTTAAAACACTAGATTGGCAACTTGTAAGTATTTTAATTGAAGGATTTAGCGATGAGTTAGTAAGCCCCGAGACTCGCGAACGATTAGCCTTACTCGTAAACAGTAACTTCACTCAATTTAATATCTCTGCGACTCTCTGGCAGGTAGTGAATCAGTCTCCTTCTTGTATGTCTCAATTAACAGAGTCTGATAAACAACTTTTAATAAAGTTAGTGCTGCAAAATGAATGTAATGAAAAAGTGATTCAACACTTAGGTTTATTAGGAAAAAAGCAGCTTGAGAATCAATTTAAACGTGCCATAAAAAACCTCACTAGTGCCATCTAATAACTCCTAGTTACCTATCTCTATTAAATCTTATCCATCTTTAAGCTATTTATTTAATTTGTTCTATCCTTAAAGCATTAACAGGTAAATTAAGATAAAGGCATGGAATTAATAAACTTTAAAGTGGGCTGCAAAACAATTTCACTTAAAATACTCGATATTTTATTAACAGAGCGCTTTGACAATAATCTAACAACTTTACCCAACAATAATAAAAGCTTTATTGGTGTTAAAGATTATATGGATATACCAACGCCTGTGTTTGATTTAGGTATTATTTTAAATAATATCTCAACCGAACAAAGTAATGCGCATGTACTAAAACAACTAAGAACATGGCAAGAAAAACTATTAAACTGGTTCAATACCCTTCAAAGTAACTTGCTAAATAGCTCGGCTTCTATTTCAAGCAATGATGCAGAACTACAAGATTTTGTTCTGTTTTACAAAGAGTTCAACACCGATAATGAAGACTTAAAACTAACAATGTCTCGACTTAACGAACCTTTCCAATCATTGCTAGAAACGGTAAAAGAAGCTATATCAGCTCATAATCAAAGCGATTATAAACAAGTATCAGCTCTGCTCGAAAAAATTAAGCGTAGTAACCTAATTCAGCTAGAGCGTTTATTCGAATCAGCTAAAGAGCAAATAACCTTAGACTATAAACCTATTATTGTTTTTACCACTAAAGACGGCTTAAACCCACACGTAGGGTTATTGGTAGATAAAGTCGAAGATAATATCGACTATAAAAAAGAAGACATTAAACCACTAGATAAGCTCACTGAGGTCGGTTTTGATCTAGACCCACAAACTAAAAATATGATGCGAGGATTAATCAAGCTTTCACAAAAGCACAGTGTATTAATTGATCCAAGCGTAATATTTAAACCAACACAACTAGAAGAATCTGAAAGTGAAGAAACTCAAGCTTACGGACTATTTTAAATAGTCTTTAGATTTGGTTATAAACTTTAGTACTGAAGTAAGGAGCTATTCTGCTCGACTTGTACATTTAGATAAATTGGAGAGAAATCGAGTGCGTAATGTTAGTTACCCATATTTCACTTTTTTGCAGACGTAAA